>QNBQ01000052.1 GCA_003645735.1 Candidatus Poribacteria bacterium | reverse complement strand
TCCGTCGGGGGAGTCGAGGGGGATGGGCATCACCCCGGCCAAGGCCGCCATGTTGCCCCACTCATAGTAGTAGATGTGTGACTCCTTGTCCAGGATGATGAAGTCGCCGCGTTGGGTATGGGCCATGATGGCGGCGGTGTTGCCCATTGTGCCGCTGGGGACGTAAACCGCCGCCTCCTTGCCCATCTTTTCGGCCGCCAGCCTCTCAAGCTCGTTGACGGTGGGATCCTCCCCGTAGCAGTCGTCCCCCACCTCCGCCTTGGCCATCGCCTCCCTCATCTTGGGGGTGGGCTTGGTGACCGTGTCGCTGCGGAGGTCTATGTATCTCATGGCCGACCTCACTCGATCTCGTAATACTCCCTCAACGCCTTGGCTCTCCTCTTGGCGCTCTCCACCAGGTAATGGTCGACCTCCTGGGCGGCCACCTCCTCGAACGCCTCGATCCCCTCCCTGATCTTCTTCTGCTTCACCAGGCATTCGGCCCGCATATACATCGCCCTCAGCTTGACGATCGGATCATCGACCGTCTCCATCACCTTGGCGTAGGCCTCCGCCGCCTTCACGAAATCCCTCTCGTCGTAGTAGTATCTGTTGGCGATCGAAAGCTCGTCCTCGACCTCCTCTATCCCCTTAACCTCCTCTTCCTTGCCCTCCTCGATCACCTCGGCCTCCTCTATCTCGTTGACCTCGTTCACCTTCTCCTCCTGCATGATTCCCCTCCTCGATCGGATCTCATCGGAAGATTATAACCTTTCCAAACCGACCGCTTCAACCTTGAGGGGGTTGCAAAACCGGGGGCTTTGTGTTATTATTTAGCCTGAAATTTTCATTTCGCTCCTTAAAATTTCGGAGGCAAGCGGCGGGATGACCGGGCTGGTGGAGGCGGCGAGACAGCTGATGGAGGTCATAGGGAGGATACAGGACGCGATAAACGCGCGTTACATGAGGATGATACTGCCGCACAAGCTCACCGTGACGCAGTTCAAGCTGCTTCAGCACCTCTACTGGCACCCGGAGGGTCTGAGCGTGGGGGAGCTGAGCGGACACCTCGGCCTTACGAACAGCGCCGTCTCAGGGATAGCCGACAGGCTCGAAAAGGAGGGCTGGGTGGAGCGGAGCCGCGACCCCAACGATCGAAGGCGGGTCAGGATCAAGCTCTCCCAGAAGGGGCGCGAGCTTTTCACCCAGAGGCCCAGAAGCGTGGAGGAGTTCTGGAGATGCACCCTGGCCAGGCTGTCGGAGGAGGAAAGGAGGAGGGTTCTCGAAGGGCTTCTGACGCTCAAGGAGGTGGTGGAGAAGCCGGAGTGGCCCTCCTTCGAGCAGATGCACCCCTCGCCTCAGGAGATGCTGACCGAGCTGTTGCGCGATATGATGAACATGGAGACCTCAAGGGTGGGCATGCTGCTGCTCATCGCCAGGCTCGCCGAGGAGGAGGGCGAATCGGAGATCGCCGCCTACCTGAGGCAGATGTCCCACGAGGAGCTGAACCACGCGATAAAGATATTGGGGCTGCTGAGGGAGATGAGGACGCTCAAAGAGAGCCTCAGAAGGCTGCTCGAGGAGGAGGAGAGATCGCTGATGGCGAAGATGGATGCGGCGGGGATCGCCGAGGAGGCCGGCATGTCCGAGACAGCCGATCTCCTCAGGAGGATAGGGGAGGACGAGAAAAGGCATAGGAAATGGATTTATAAGCTTCTGAGCTCCCTGAATCGGAGCTGATAAAAGCTCGAAAATCCGGAAAAAACGCTTCCTCGGCTTAAAGCCGTTGGAAGCTTATTTTTTTGGAGGTAGCAAAGATGAGCGCGAAAACCATCGCCTCCTCCCTTTTGGTGGAGGAGATGCCGCGGGATGTCCAAAAGCTGGTCATGAAACACGCCTCCGGCGAGCCGCTCATAGCGGCCAGCACCGATATGACCCTCTCGGGCGATTACGGGGAGGGCTGGCTGATAGCCACCGATCGGGAGATCATCTCGATAGACCCGGTCGGCGACAGATATGACGTGCTGAAGATCGAGATCGGGGAGGTCGAGGAGGTCAAGCTGAAGAGTTTCTACACCAGCAACGCCCTGAAGGTCTACACCTCGGACGCCGGGCTGGTGGTGGCCCGCTTCTCCAAATCGATGTCGCCGAAGTTCAGATCGATAGTTGACTCGCTGAGGTCGATCGTCAAGCGGGCGAAGGAGGGAGAGGCGGAGGTCGAGCTCAAACCGCTCAAAGAGCGGAAGGGGAGATGTCCCAAATGCGGGGCGCCGATACCGAGGTGGCTGGGGGTCTGCCCGAACTGCCTCGAGAAGAGGAAGCTCATCTTCAGGCTGCTGAGCTACGCCAAGCCCTACTGGCATCTGATAGCCATCTCCCTCCTGTTGATGTTCGCGGCGACCTGGCTTGAGCTGAGACAGCCCCTTCTGACCAGATCGCTCATAGACGACGCGATCACCGCCCCCGGCCTCACGGAGGCCGAGAGGATGAGGAAGCTGCTCATCCTGGGGCTCGAACTTATAGGGGTGTTGGTGGGCGCCAGCCTATTGGGGGCCGTCAGGGGATACATCATGGCCTGGGTCGGCGGGAAGGTGAACCTGACCATCAGGAACCAGACCTATGAGCATCTCCAGAAACTGGGGCTCAGCTTCTACTCGCAGAGGGACACGGGCAGCATCATGGCGAGGATAACCTTCGACGCAAGCAGGCTGCAGGACTTCATCGTCAACGCCATGCCCGACATGATCCAGAGCATCGTCACCCTGATCTTCATCTGCCAGATACTGCTGACCCTCAACTGGAAGCTCGCCCTGCTCTGCCTGGTGCCGGTGCCGATGATGGCCTTCCTCACGGTCCATTTCGGCAGGAGGCTACACAAGATCTGGCACGCCGTGTCGAAGCGGTGGGGCGATATAAACTCGATACTGACCGATACGATCCCCGGGGTGAAGGTGGTCAAGGCGTTCGTGCAGGAGAGGAGGGAGGTTGAGAGGTTCAGGCGGAAAAGCGCTGAGCTTTTCGCCTCCGAGCTGAGGGGGGCGAAGCTGAGGTCGGTCTTCATGCCGCTGATGGGCTTCTCCACCTTCTTGGGGAGCATCATCATCTGGTTCGTCGGCGGCAGATGGGTGATACAGGACGTCATGACGCTGGGCACCTTCACCGCCTTCACCGGCTACATGTGGAGGTTTTACATGCCGGTCAGGATGCTGTGCATGCTGAACCACAGGTTCCAGAGGGCCGCGGCCTCCGCTGACAGGATCTTCGAGATACTGGACGCCCAGCCCGAGGTCAGGTCGACCGGCCCGGCGATCGTCGTCCCCAGGATAGAGGGGAGGGTGAGGTTCGAAAACGTCACCTTCATCTACGAGGGGAGCGACAAGCCGGCGCTGGAGGACATCTCCTTCGAGGTTGAGCCGGGCGAGATGATAGGGCTTGTGGGCCACAGCGGCGCCGGAAAGACGACGCTCGTCAGCCTGATCTGCCGCTTCTTCGAGCCGACGAAAGGGGCGATCTACATCGATGGGCACAACATCCTCGACCTGGACATCAAGGCCCTCAGAAGCCAGATAGGGATCGTGCTGCAGGAGCCTTATCTCTTCAACGGGACGATAGCCGAGAACATCGCCTACGGCGTGCCGAACGCCTCCATGAGGGAGATCATAGAGGCGGCCAAGGCCGCAAACGCCCACGACTTCATCATACGCTTCCCCGACGGGTATGACACGATCGTCGGCGAGAGGGGGGCCAGGCTGTCGATGGGCGAAAGGCAGAGGATCTCCATAGCCAGGGCGATCCTCAAAAACCCCAGGATACTGATCCTGGACGAGGCCACCTCGTCGGTCGACACGGCCACCGAGGCGCAGATCCAGGAGGCGATGGAGAGGCTGATAAAGGGCAGAACCACCTTCGCCATCGCACACAGGCTCTCCACCCTGAGGAACGCCGACAGGATCTTCGTGCTTGAGAGGGGGAGGCTTGTGGAGATGGGCACGCACGACGAGCTTATGAGAAAGGACGGCGTCTACGCCAAACTGGTCAAGATGCAAACGGATCTTTCGAGGATGAGGCTCCAGGAGGTGGATTATGTCCTGGGAGCTTAAGATACTGGAGCCGGACAAGGTGAAGCTATACAGGAACAGGTTCGGCGAGCTCGTCCTGGAGTATGAGGGGGAGAGGTTCGAGGACGTGATTCCTCTGAAGGCCTTCCCCCTCTCCGCCCCCGAAAACTACATCGCCCTGATCGACTCGGAGGACAACGAGATAGGGATCATCGAGGATCTGAACTCCCTGCCGGAGGAGTCCAGGAGGGTTTTGAGGGAGGAGCTGGAGGAGAGATACATGGTGCCGAAGATACTGAAGGTGCTGGAGGTGGAGGAGGTGTTCGGGATGCCTGTCTGGAGGGTGGTGACCGACAAGGGCGAGCGGACGATAGAGCTGATGAGCCGCTCAGATGCCAAGCTGCTGCCGTCCGGCAAGGTGATAATCAGGGATATCGACGGCAACAGATACGAGATACCGAACTACTGGGATCTGGATCCGCGCAGCCGCAGCCTGCTTGACACCGAGCTTTAAGCTCGTCTATAATAGAGGGGAACCCGGTCTTGGGAGCGATGGATGAAGGAGAGGCGGAAGGAGACCGGAGTCACCTGGCGCGCCATCCTCCTGGGCTTGCTCCTCATCCCCCCAGCCTGCTTCTGGGTCGAGGAGGTCGAGTGTCTCTGGCACACCAACCACCCCACATCCATCTCCCTGATGTGGGGCGTCGTCTTCATCATATTCGTCATCATCGCCTTCAACCTCCTCATAAAGAAGGTCTACCCCAAGGCGGCCCTCACCCAGGGGGAGATAATCACCGTTTACGTCATGCTCTGCATGGCCGAGGCGCTGGCGGGTCACGACTTCCTCCAGCTCATAGTCCCAGCCATCCCCCACGCCTTCTGGTATGCCACGCCCGAAAACGAGTGGGGCGAGCTGATCATCCCCTATCTTCCCGACTGGCTCGTCGTGGGCGATAAGGAGATCCTGAGGGGGTTTTACGAGGGGGAGAGCACCTTCTACAGGTGGGAGATCGTGAGGGCGTGGATAGGCCCCACCCTCTGGTTCACATCGTTCCTGACGGCGGTGGGGATCGTCATGCTGGGGATTAACGTCATCGTCAGGAAGCAGTGGACGGAATACGAGAAGCTGGCCTATCCGATCATCCAGCTCCCCCTGGCGATAACCGAGGGGGGCGGGACGAGCAAGTTCTTCAGGAACAGGACGCTGTGGCTCGGCTTCGCCATCGCCGCCTTCATAGACATCCTAAACGGCCTGAACCACTTCTTCCCCCAGGTCCCCAGGATACCCGTCAGGCACAACTACTACAACCTGGGCAAATACTTCACGACGAAGCCGTGGAACGCGATAGGATGGCTCCCACTGCCCCTCTACCCGTTCCTCATAGGCCTGGGGTTCCTCTTGCCGCTGGATCTCTCCTTCTCCATCTGGTTCTTCTTCCTGTTCAAAAAGGCCCAATTGGTGTTCGCCGCCGCTATAGGCAGGACGCAGACGAGGTTCCCCTATCTGTCGGAGCAGTCGGCGGGGGCCTTCTTCGGCCTGTTCATCATCGCCATATGGGTGACGAGGCTCCACCTCAAGGAGGTGATCAAGAAGGTTTTGGGGATGAAAACCAAGCTGGACGATTCGGACGAGCCGGTAAGCTACAGGACCGCTGTGGCGATGATCGTCCTGGCCTCAGCATACATCATGTGGTTCTGCATGCGGGCGGGGATGGACCCCTGGTTCATAACGCTCTACTTCCTGATCCTCTACATCATCTCGGTCGCCATAACCCGGATGCGTGCCGAGCTGGGGCCCCCGGCGCACGAGATGGCCGGCATGATGAACTCCCCTCAGATCCTGGTCAACTTCTTCGGCACGAGGAGGGTGGGGCCGCACAACCTCGTCCCGACCGTTCTGTTCTGGGGCCTTTCGGGAAGGGGATATCGAAACAGCATCATGCCGCATCAGCTTGAGGGGTTCAAGCTGGCCGAGAGGGCCAACATGAGCCCCAAGAGGCTCGTTTTGGCGATGATATTGGCGATGATCCTGGGGACGATCTCCTCGTTTTGGGCGATAGTGAGCGAGGAATACAGGCTGGGGGGAGATGGAGGGCCGTCGGTGGGGCACATATGGGGCCAGTATAACTGGCTGGCCAACCAGCTGGCCTACCCCCGAGGTCCGGACTACCCGGCCATGATGGCCATGGTCGTCGGATTGGCCTTCACCTTCTTCCTGATGTTCATGCGGATGAGGTTCATCTGGTGGCCGTTCCACCCGGCCGGATACGCCCTGTCGATGAACTTCGGGGTGGAGTATTTCTGGTCCTGTCTCCTCATAGCGAGCGTGATCAAATGGGTGATCCTGAAATACGGCGGGCTGAAGGTTCACAACAAGGCGAAATACTTCTTCTTCGGCGTCATCTTAGGCGAGTTCTGCGTCGGCGCGTTCTGGAGCGCCATAAGCGTCATATTCCAAACCTTCACCTATGACTTCGCTCCGGGATGATGCGTCGGCTTGGAGTTTTGACGCTCCTAATCGCTATATCGCTCGTCTCCTCGGCCCGGGCGGATGAGGGGGTTTACGCGTTCGACTCCCTCACCTCCTCCGTCAACGCCAGGGCCTTGGGGATGGGCAACGCCTTTTCGAGCATCGGTTCGGACGCCTCGGCTCCCTTCTGGAACCCGGCCGGTATCTCGCGGGTGAAGTGGATCTCGATCTCCTCCACCTACTCCGACCTATTCGGGGGTTTCAGGGAGGGATTGGTGAAGCACAGCTTCCTGGCCTACTCCCAGAGGGTCGAGGAGCTGGGGGGGACGATCGGGGTGTGCTGGCTGAGGGTTGGCGTGGAGGATATTCCCATAACAGGGGAGGAGTTCATAGATGTGAACGGCAACGGGAGGCTGGGCGATTTCCAGGACAAAAACGGCAATGGGATCAAGGACCCGGGCGAGCCTTACATCGACCGACCGGTCATCTCGGGCAGCTTCGACAGCTACGACGACGCCGTCTTCATCTCCTACGCCCTCCCCCTGACCGGCTCCCTCGGGGCGGGGATCTCCTTGAAGCTCCTGAGGCAGAGGGTCTTCGAGAACACCGGCTCCGGGTGGGGCATAGACGTTGGGTTCAGATACACCCCCTGGAGGTCGGAGGGGAGGGTCAGGGGGGAGGCGAGCGTGGCGTTTGTGTTGCGCGACCTCGGCACCCACATAAGGTGGGACACGCCCTCCAGGGCGAGCTTCTCCAGGCCGCTGAGCCTGACCTTGGGGATCTCGACGAAGCTGGGCATCGGATACGTCTCGCTGCTGGCCGCCGCCGATTACAGATCGGACGAGAGGGAGATATGGACTGGGGCGGAGCTGACGATACTACGTGCGCTATCGCTCAGGGCCGGCCTCTACAGGGGGAGGCCGACCTTCGGGGCCGGCTTCAGGATACCGATCTACCGGTCAACCCTCTCCCTGGACTACGCGTTTACCACCCATGAAGACCTGGGGAGAACACAGATCGTGGCGGCGGATTTCGAGCTATGGGCGAGATAAGGATAGGCACATCCGGATACAGCTTCAAGGATTGGAGGGGGGTCTTCTACCCGGAGGGGCTGCCCGATAGGGATATGCTCAGGTTTTATTCGAGGCACTTCGACGCCGTCGAGATCAACTCCACATACTACCGCATCCCCTCCCCGAGGACGTTCGAGGCGATGGTGAGGAAGACGCCCGAGGGGTTCGAGTTCACCGTCAAGGCCCACCAGGAGATCACCCACGCCAGGGGAGATGTCGAGGGGGCGGTCGAGGCGATGAAGGAGTCGATAAAGCCCCTGGTGGAGTCCGGGAAGTTCGGCGGGATGTTGCTCCAGTTCCCCTATTCCTTCAAGCTGTCGGACGAGAACGTGGATTACCTCAGGAAGGTGAGGGATCTGCTGG
>QNBQ01000051.1 GCA_003645735.1 Candidatus Poribacteria bacterium | reverse complement strand
CCTGTCCTCGTATCTCCCCTGCTGGATGTATCGCCGCTCGAACTCGTCGGCGAACCTGTAGTAGATCCTGTCCAGCTCGCTGAGGGCCGCCTCGCCCAGGATGGCCTCGAGCTCCCTGGCCTGCAGCCCGCGGTAGTAGCACTGCAAAAGCTGGTTGAAGAGGTCGGCGTGATCCTTCCTGGTCTTGCCCTCGCCTATCCCCTTGTCCTTCAGCCTCGAAAGAGATCTGGGGACATCGACGGGCGGGTAGATGTGCTTCCTGTGAAGCTCCCTGCTCAGGACGATCTGCCCCTCCGTGATGTAGCCCGTCAGGTCCGGTATGGGGTGGGTGATGTCGTCCTCCGGCATGGTGAGGATCGGTATCTGGGTGATCGACCCCTTCTTGCCCTTGATCCTCCCCGCTCGCTCGTAGATGGTCGCCAGATCGGTATACATGTAGCCCGGATATCCCCTCCTGCCCGGCACCTCCTTCCTGGCGGCGGCTATCTCCCGCAACGCCTCGCAGTAGTTGGTCATATCCGTCAGGATGACCAGCACGTGCATGTCTTTATCGAACGCCAGGTATTCGGCGACGGTGAGGGCGAGTCGGGGGATGGCTATCCGCTCGATGGCGGGGTCGTCGGCCAGGTTGATGAACAGCACCGCCCGGTTTATCGCGCCGGTCTCGCGGAAATCTCGGATGAAAAAGTCGGCCTCCTCGAACGTTATCCCCATGGCGGCGAAGACGACCGCGAACTTCTCCTCCTCGCCCAGAACCTTGGCCTGCCTGGCGATCTGGGCGGCCATCTGGGCGTGGGGCAGGCCCGAGCCGGAGAATATCGGGAGCTTCTGGCCTCTGACCAGGGTGTTAAGCCCATCTATGCAGGAAAGGCCGGTCTGGATGAACTCCGAGGGATAATCCCTGGCGTAGGGGTTTATCGGGTTGCCGTTTATGTCGAGCTTCTTTTCGGGTATGATCTCCGGGCCGCCGTCTATCGGCCTCCCCTGCCCGTCGAATATCCTGCCGAGCATGTCTAGCGAGACGCCTATCTGAACCCCCCTTCCGAGGAACCTGACCTTGCTCGTGTGGATGTTCACCCCGCGCGCCCCCTCGAAGAGCTGAACCAGCGCCTTATCGCCGTCGACCTCCAGAACCCTTCCGTGCCTTATCTCGCCGGTTTGAAGCTCTATCTCCACAAGCTCGTCGTATTTGACCCCCTCAACGCCCTCCACCAACATCAGCGGCCCGGCCACCTCTGTGACCGTGTGATACTCCTTGATCATCTGAAACACCTCCTCACGGGCTGAGGGCGTCCATCGCCTCTATGAGGCGCCTCTTCATCTCATCGATCCTCTCCAGCTGATCCTCCGGGATGAACTTCGCCTTGGCGATGTCCTCCCTTATCTCCAGGTTGACGATCTTGTCTATCGGGACGCCCTTCTTGAGGCATTCCTGCCCCTTCTTGTAGTAGGTCAGCACCAGGTCGAGCATCTTGAACTGCTTTTCAAGCGAGGTGTAGGTGTCGATCTCGTGGAATGCGTTCTGGTGGAGGTAGTCCTCCCTCACCGATCTGGCCGCCTCCATTATCAGCCTGTTTTCGGGGGAGAGCGACTCCAGCCCCACCAGCCTCACGATCTCCATCAGCTCCGCCTCCCTTTCGAGCAGCCACATCGCCAGGTTCCTCATCTCTATCCACTCCTCGCCCAGCCGCTCTTTGTAGTAGTCGTCCAGGTTGTCCAGGTAGAGCGAGTAGCTCCTCAGCCAGTTTATGGCGGGGAAGTGTCTCTGGTAGGCCAGCTCGGCGTCCAGGCTCCAGAAGACCTTGACCACCCTGAGCGTCGCCTGAACCACCGGGTCGGACAGATCGCCTCCGGGCGGCGAGACGGCCCCGATGACGCTCAGCGCGCCCTCCCTGTCGTCGCTCCCCAGGCAGATCACCCTTCCCGCCCTCTCGTAGAATTCCGCTATGCGGGTTCCCAGGTAGGCCGGGTAGCCCTCCTCGCCGGGCATCTCCTCAAGTCTGCCCGATATCTCCCTCATCGCCTCCGCCCATCTGGAGGTGGAGTCGGCCATGAGGGCGACGCTGTAGCCCATGTCGCGGAAGTATTCGGCGATCGTTATGCCGGTGTAGACCGAGGCCTCCCTTGCGGCGACCGGCATGTTGGAGGTGTTGGCTATGAGGACCGTCCTCTTCATCAGCGGCTCACCCGTCCTGGGGTCCTCCAGCTCCGGGAACTCCATCAACACGTCCGTCATCTCGTTGCCCCGCTCGCCGCACCCGACGTAGATGACCACCTGGGCGTCGGCCCATTTGGCCAGCTGGTGGAGGAAGACGGTCTTGCCCGACCCGAAGGGCCCGGGGATCGCGGCCGTTCCGCCCTTGGCGACGGGGAAGAGCGTGTCGGTTATCCGCTGGCCGGTCGTGAGCGGTATCGTGGGGGAGAGCTTCCTCTTGTATGGCCTGGGCTGCCTGACCGGCCACCGCTGCATCATCCTGATCTCCTTGAACTCGCCCGAGTCGGTCTTGACGACCGCCACCACGTCCTCGACCGTGAACTCCCCCTCCTCGATCTTGTCTATCACGCCGTTTACGCCGGGAGGGATCATGATCCTGTGGGTGATGAGCGTCGTCTCCTGCACCTCGCCTATGATGTCGCCCTCGACAACCCTATCGCCCCTTTTGACCGTTGGTTTGAAGCCCCACCTCTTCTCCCTGTCCAGGCCCGGCACCTCTATCCCGCGGGTGATGAAGTCGCCGGCTATCTCCCTGACCTTATCCAGCGGCCTCTGAACCCCGTCGAAGATCGACTCTATCAGCCCCGGCCCCAGCTCCACGCTCAGCGGCTCGCCCGTCAGGAAAACCGGCTCGCCCGGCCCTATCCCGCTCGTCTCCTCGTAAACCTGTATCCAGGCCCTGTCCCCCCGGATCTCTATGATCTCGCCGATCAGCCTCTTCTCGCTGACCCTTACGACGTCGAACATCCTGGCCTCTTCCATGCCCTCCGCCACCACAAGAGGGCCTGACACCTTGATTATCCTTCCCTCTCGCATGTTCTCATTCCTCTCCTAAGATGTCTGCCCCCGCCGCCTTAACGATCAGCTCCCTCATCCTCCTCATCCCCAGCCCCAGGCTCCCCTTGTTGCCGGGGATGGGGGTGACGACGGGGAAGGGGTTCGTCCCCAGAAGCTGATCTATCAGCTCCCTTTCGGGCATCACCTGCTCGGTTATGAAGACGATCTTAAACCCCCGCCTTATGGCGTCCTTGAGGGCCTCGACCGCCCCTTCAACCCCCTCAACGGGGTAGACCTCCGCCCCCAAGGCTTTGAAGCCCATTATCGAATCCCTGTCCCCTATGAGGGCGATCTCAGACATACGGCTCCCTCAGCCTCCCCTCTATCTGATCGTTGGGAAGCCCATTTATCTTGCCGATCATTATGATCCTTATCAGCTTGACCTCGTGCTCCTTGGCCAGAAGATAGGCTATCAACGGCTCGACCCCGAAGGCCGCGTATTTCGCCGGGCGGAGGTAGTTTATCAGGTGGTTGTCCATCAGCCTCTCGAAGGTCGCCATCGAGCGGGTCTCCAGCAGATCCTGAACCCCGGGCCCGACCACGTCCTCATAGGGATGCCTCCCCAGGAGGGCCGGTATCTCCGATATCCCCTCGTCCATCATCCTCATGAGCCTCCTCTTGGGGATGTAGCCGCCCTCCACAAGCGCCCTCTCTATCAGCCTGACGTTGGCGCCCATCATCTTCAGCCTTATGAAGTTCCGGATGTTGTTCAGATCGATGACCCTTCTGAAATACCCCTCCAGAAACCCGTTCGGGTATTCGGCGGCCTTCTCGGCCAGGTATCCCAGCATCCGCCCCTCGATTGAGATGTCGATCATCTGTGGATCCCCGCTCTCCTCGAACTCGGCCCTCGCCTCCACCAGGGCGCTCCTGAGCGGCTCAGGCAGCCTCTCCTCGCCCCGCTCCTCCTCGACCGCCTCCCTGATCGAGGCCGGATCCAACGTCCCGAAATCGACGATCGCCTCCCCCTCCGGTTCGACCCCCAGGTAATGGGCCTTGAGCATCACCTTGAGGTTGTGGAAATCCCATCTCAGCCTCAAAAGATCGGTCAGCTCCTTGTCGTATGAAAGCGAGTCCACGAGCTCATACGTCCTCCTCAGCTCCTCGTTCAACGCCCTCTCGAACTCCAGGGGCGACTCCAGCCCCGACAGGAACTCCTCATATGGCGAGTCCATCAGCACCGCCAGGGCCTCCTGAGGCGAGGGGGCCTCCAGCATCCTCTGCAGCTCGGCCCTGGAGAGCATCCTCGTCTCCAGAACCTTTATCTTGCCGACGGCGAAGGCGTATCTGGTGTCGTCGCTCAGAAGCTCGAAAGGAGAGCGGTTGAACATCTCCCCTTAGCCCTCCTCGCCGAAGAGGAGCCTGCTGACCTCCACGCCCACCTCTTCCCTTGCCGCCTGCAGCAGGGCGTCGAAGGTCGAGTTGATCTCCATCTTGCCCCTCCTGAGGATGAACCCGCCGGAGAAATCGCCCGTCTCCTCGGCTATCGTGAGCTTGCCGGCCTTCCCCCGCTCCTCCAGCTTCCTGTTCAACATCTGGATGAACCCCTGGGTTATCCTGGCCTTATCCCGCTCGTTGAGGATTATCTCCTCCTCCCCCGTCTCGACGGTCGAGAGCAGCATCCTCTCTATCAGCTCCCTGTATTCGTCGTCCCCCATCTCGGTCAGCCTCTGGAGCGCCTTTTGGAAGACCAGGTCGATCAGGTTCTGCCTCTCCTGCAGAAGCTCCTTCCGTATGTCGAGGGATGCCATCGATATCAGCCTGGATTTATGTTCTTCGGCCTCCCTTCGCGCTTCGGCGATCAGCTCCTCCTTCAGCCTTTCCGCCTCCCTTCGGGCGTTGGACAGTATCTCCTCGGCTCTGACTCTCGCCTCGCTCAGGATCTTCTCGGCCTCCTCCTCGGCCTCGCTTTTGATCTTTTTCAGGATGTCCTCAAGCGCCATCGATCGCCCTCGACTCGGCTCAGATGGTGATCGTGTTGAGGAGGAATATGGTGATGATCAGGCCCAGGATCGCGTAGAACTCGACGAAGACGCCGAACACCAGCGCCTTTCCGGACTGCTCCGGCTGTTTGGCGGTCAGATCGACGCCGGCCGTGCAGACCCTTCCCTGCTGGATGGCCGATGCCAGCCCGGCGAAGGCTATCGGCATACAGGCGAAGAAGATCTGCAGCCCGTGCGCCGTGCTCATGGCCGATGCGAAGGTGACCAGCTGTCCGTTCACCTCCACCTGAGAGGTCAGCTTCATTATGACCAGGAACGCCGCCACGAACCCGTAGATGCCCTGCGTCCCGGGCAGGGCGACCAGGATCAGGTATCTTCCGAAGTTCCTGGGATCCTCGCTCATCACCCCGGCGCTGGCGGTGGCCGTGTATCTTATGCCGAGCGATGAGCCTATTCCCGAAAGCACCACGGCTGCCGCCGCGCCCATTATCGCATACATCTGCCCCGAGGTGAAGAGCTTATCCAGCACCTCGGCGAACGTGGTTGCGACCCCCACTTTTAACCTCCGTCATACTAAGGTTTTTATGCGGTTAACTCCTCCGGTCTCAGCACGACCGTGTATCTCCTCTCCTTCGAAAACGGCCTGAACGGCTCCCCCCCGCCTTCGAAGAATTTCGTGAAAAACTCGACGAACTGAAGCCTGGCGGTGTGTATGAACCCGCCCAACGTGTTTATGCCGATGTTGAACAGATGGCCGCCTATCAGCATCCCGACCATCGCCACCGGCCCTATCCCGGGGATGCCCGAGACCATCTTCGCTATGGTGTTCACGACCTGAGCGATTATGCCGGTGGCAAGCCCCAGGGCGAAAAGTCGGGAGTAGGACAGTATATCCCCGAAGACGCTCGATATGCCATACCAGTTGAAGAACCCGTTGCCTATCCTGGCAGCTATGCTCTTGCTCTCCGTATCGGACAGCGCTATGAGCCAAACCGAGCAGATCAGCAGCAGGGTGAGGCCGATCTTACGAAACGTGGAGGGGAGGAGCATCACCATCGCGGGGATCATGATGACCCACGGCAGGTCGGCTCTGAAGGCCGATTTGAAGTTCCTATCCCTCAGGCTGAGGACGAACTTTATCAGGAAACCCACCCACACCTGGAACACACCGATCGCCCACGACGCGTAGAGGAACTTCGTCTGGCCCTCCGGGGTTGAGGGGTCGATGATCATCAACCTGTTGAAGGGTGAGGGCAGTTTCACCCCGAAGAACCCTCCGGTCAGAAGCCCGGCCACCACCGCCATGGCGCCCGAAAGCGCCAGGACGCCCATCAGCTGCCTCGCCCCTTTGCCTTTGCCGAACAGCTTGATCCCCAGGATCGAAAGCAGTATCAGGACGATCCCGTAGCCGGCGTCGGTGAGACATAAACCTAGGAAGAAGGCGAAGAACGGCGCGATGAGCGGGGTGGGATCGACCTCCCTGTATTTGGGCAGCCCGTAGAGGTTCGTCACCATCTGGAACGGCTCGACCAGCTTCATGTTTTCTATCGCAACCGGCGGCTCGTCCTCGGGCGACGGCTCGAAGGCGAACACATCTATCTCGGAGAAGTTCGAGGTCAGCTCCTCCCTGAACCGCTCCAGATCCTTCTCCTTAACCCATCCCTCGAGGATGAAGGCCTTTTCCGTTTCGAGGAAAAGCTCCTGAACCCGGAGCTTCTGAAGCTCGTTGTGCAGGTGATCGTAGAGGGCCATCAGCTTCGGCCTCGCATCCGCCATCCCGGCCAG
This sequence comes from Candidatus Poribacteria bacterium, assembly GCA_003645735.1. Classification (GTDB taxonomy): domain Bacteria; phylum Poribacteria; class WGA-4E; order B28-G17; family B28-G17; genus B28-G17. The sequence continues at coordinate 1,374 of QNBQ01000051.1, read as the reverse complement.
CTCGGCCCTTATCCCCTCTATCCTCCGGTTTATCTCCTCCTCTTCCCGCTCCAGCTCGGCCAGTATATCGGGTATCCTCCCCGATTCCCTGGGGAAGGACGCGGGCGAAAAGCCGTATTTGGCCAGTATCGGGTTTACCTCCCCCTCAACCTCCTTCAGGAAGGCGATGACGATATAGCTTTCGGCGCCGGAGGTGTTGATCAGCTCGACGTGATAGAAGGGCGTCGCCTCGTTCAGCTCGGAGATCATCTCCTGGAACGTCTGGGCCGGGACCGATCCGACCCTGATGGCCGTCCTCTCCGTGTCCTCAAGCAGCTCTATAGGGGCGTCCAAGTTCCCCCAGACCTGAAGCGCCTCCCTATCGGCCCTTATCCTGGAAAGCCTGCCTTCGAGCCGGTTTATCTCGGAGGAGAGCTGGTAACATCTGTCGGCTGCTTTCAAAAGCTCCTCGGTTCCCTCGGGGGAGGTTATCCGTTCGTATTGGTCGGGCGGGATAACGACCTTGCCCCCTCCGGCCAGCGAGGAGAGGAGCCCTCCCTTTTTAGGCTCGAACGGTGCGAGGTAATCTATGGCGAATTGAAGCTTCGAAAGCGTCTCCGTCAGCCTCCTTATCCGCTCCGCCCTTTCCGGATCGACCCTGCTTCCCTCTTCGGACCCTTCATCTTCCCCTTCGACCTTCCCGCGCAGATCGGTTATGTGGATCACACCTCTGTCCTGGAGGAAGTCTATCAGCTTATCCCTGAGCGAGTCGTGGGCGACGATCTGGACCTTTGCCATTCTGCAGACCGCCATCTCCCTACCCCAAAACCCTTTTGATTATCAGCGAGATCGCCTCGTCCATCCTCTCAAGCGCCTTCTCCCTCAGCGCCCTTTTCTCGGATTCCATCTCCTCTTTGAGGGAGGCTATACGGGCCGACGCCTCTTCCTCGGCCTCTTTGAGCAGCTTCTCCCTTTCCCCCCTCGCCTCGGCCCTGGCCTTCTCCACCAGCTCGCGCGCCTTCTCCTCCGCCTCCCTTATCATTCTATCGGCCTTGGCCCTGGCCTCCTTTATGAGCTCATCCGCCTCGGCCTCGGCCGAGCGGATCTTCTCCATCAGCTCAAGAGCCATCCCACACCTCGAAAAGCGAGGCTGCCCCGAGAAACTCGGATATAATTTTCGCATATACCTCCCGGCCCGTCAAGAAAGCGGCCCCTCAAACTATACGCCTTGACGGCAACCGACTTCGACCGTCCTCTGAACAATCTCCGGCTCTATCGAGATCGCCCCGGCGACGCTCGCGTCGATCCCGATGAGCTGATGCAGGCCGTGCATCTCCACGCTCCTCACGGGCGGCGTCGTTGGGAGGGACCTGTCCCTCCCGGCTCCCCTTCTTT
>QNBQ01000050.1 GCA_003645735.1 Candidatus Poribacteria bacterium | reverse complement strand
TGCCGGATAAAAGGCTGAACCTGGGGCTGGATCTGAAGGGAGGGGTCTACCTGGTTCTGGAGCTGGACATGGACGAGACGAAGAGGGCGCTGCTTCAGGAGAGGAAGCTCCAGCTCAGGGAGCAGCTCCGATCCGAGAGGATACTGGCCAAGTCGATAGAGATCAAGGAGGATCAGGACGCGCTGCTCGTCTCCGTGGTCATCCCCCCCAGGGTCGCGGCCGGGGAGGAGAGGAGGGGATATCTCAAAAACGCCGAGAAGATCTTAAACGACCTGCCCTTCTTCGACCCGCCCAGGAGGATATCGGAGTCGAAGGACGAGGTCGTGTATCTGGTGAAGCTGAGCCAGGACGGGCTTAAGAAATACAGCGAGGACGCGATCGACAGGGTTCTGGACGTGTTGCGCAACAGGGTCGACGCCTTCGGAGTGGCCGAGCCGTCCATAAGGAGGGTGCCGAACCAGCCGAGGGTGATCGTCCAGCTGCCCGGGGCCAAGGACTCCTCCCAGGCGCTGAACGTGGTCAAGACGATGGGCAGGCTGGAGTTCAAGCTGGTGGCCGAAAAGGGAGGGGCGCCGTGGATGGGGAGCGCCAACGTCCCGCCGCCCGAAAAAGTCCCGGACGATTGCGAGATCAGGTTCAGCCCATCAGGCGACTGGTATGTCCTGAAGAAGGAGACGCTGCTGACGGGCGACAGGATCAGATCGGCGGGCGTTCGACAGCAGGGGTTCGGGTATGTCGTGACGATCGCCTTCGACAGGGCGGGCCAGAGGAGGTTCGCCGACATAACGGGCAACAACGTCGGGAAGCACCTGGCGATACTGCTCGACGGCAAGGTTCAGACCGCCCCGGTCATAAGGGAGAAGATCTCCGGCAACGCCCAGATAGAGGGGAACTTCACCGCGCAGGAGGCGACCGATCTGGCCAGGATACTGAGGGCCGGCGCCTTCCCCGTGGGGGTGAGGGTCGGCGAGGAGAGAACCGTCGGGCCGATGTTGGGCAGGGAGTCGATCCGGAACGGCCTGAAGGCGGCGGCCGTGGGGATGGCGTTGGTGGTGGCGTTCATGATCTTCTACTACAAGCTGTCGGGCCTCATAGCGGTGATAGCCGTCCTGATGGACATGATACTCATACTGGCGGCGCTGGCCGGGTTCGGCGCGACGCTGACGCTGCCGGGGCTTGCGGGGCTGGTGCTGACGATCGGCATGGCCGTCGACGCCAACGTGTTGATCTTCGAGAGGATCCGCGAGGAGCTGAGGATAGGGAAAACCCCCAGATCGGCCGTCGACTCCGGCTACAGGAGGACGCTCTGGACGATTCTGGACGCCAACATCACAACGCTGCTCACGGCCATAGTGCTCTATCAGTTCGGGACGGGGCCGATCAAAGGGTTCGCGGTGACCCTCAGCCTGGGGATCATCGCGAGCATGTTCACAGCCCTGGTCGTCACCAGGGAGATGTATAACATCATCTATCACCGCCGAACCGTCAAAGCTCTCAGCATCTGAAGGAGGGGCGCGGTGGAGCTTCTGACGAACGTCAACATAGATTTCCTCGGAAAAAGAAAGGCGGCGCTGGCGATCTCGGGCCTGCTCATACTGATCGGGATCGTCTCGATCGCCCTGAGGGGGCTGAACCTGGGCATCGACTTCAGGGGCGGCGCCCAGATACAGGTCAGGTTCTCCAAGCCCGTCCCGGTCGAGAAGGTCAAGGCGAAGCTGGCCGAGCTGGGATACAGGGGCATCGTGACGGAGGCGGGCAGGAACACGGTCCTGATCTCCATCCGCCACGAGGAGAAGGCCGCCAACGTCGGCAGGAGGGTCGTCGAGGCGCTGAAGGCCGATCCGGCCTTCCAGGTGGAGGACGCCAGCATATCGGAGGTCGGCCCAAACGTCGGAAAAGATCTGAGGAAAGCCGCGATACTCTCGATCATCGTGTCGCTGATCTTCCTGCTGGGATACATATCCTGGAGGTTCGAGTTCAGGTTCGCCGTCGGAGCGATACTGGCCCTGGTCCACGACGTGCTCATAACCCTGGGCTTCTTCTCGATCTGCGCCTTCGAGATAAACCTGCCCACCCTGGCCGCCTTCCTGACGATCATAGGGTATTCGCTGAACGACACGATAGTCGTCTACGACCGGATCAGGGAGAACATGAGGCTGCTTAAGGGGTGGCGGTTCGGGGATATAATCAACAGGAGCATCAACCAGACGCTGAGCAGGACGATCATAACCTCGTTGACGACCCTGCTCACGGTGGGAAGCCTGATAGCGCTTTCCGGTCCGGGCGAGGTCAGGACGTTCGCCATAGCGCTGGCGGTCGGCGTGATCGTGGGAACATACTCCTCGATCTTCATAGCCAGCCCGATCGTCTACACCTGGCACCTCAGATCCCAGAGGAAGGCAGCTAAGGCCTGAGCGCCGCTTGAAGATCGCCCCCGCCGGGCGGCCCGGGGATGAGGATGACGTGGCTGGCCATCGCGGAGCTTATAATCATAGCGCTGCTGGCGGCTCTCCTGGCCGCGCCCAAGCTCATCCGACGGGGATCGCCGGGCGGGGAGGGAAGGGAGAGGATGGAGACGCTGGCCAGGGGGCTTGCGCATGAGATACGAAACCCGCTCAACGCCATAAACGCCCACCTCCAGCTGCTGCAGGAGGACATCTCGCGGGGCATAGGGGAGGAGAGGGGGAGGGAGTATCTTGAGAGGATCGATAGGATCAGGGGCGAGGTTCAGCGGCTGAACAGGATACTGAACGACTTCCTCCGCTACACCAGGCTCCCCAAGCCCGAGCCGATCCCCCTGGATCTGTCGGCGACGGTCAACGAGGTTCTGGACTTCATCGAGCCGGAGTCCAGGAGGCTGGGGATAGAGGTCGAAAGGAGGCTCAGCCCCGTCCCCCTCGTCAGGGCCGATCCCTCCCAGGTCAAACAGGCCGTCCTGAACCTGATCCTCAACGCGCATGAGGCGATGCCGAAAGGGGGCAGGATGACCGTCTCGGTCGCGCCCGAGGGAAGGTTCGTCAAGGTCGAGGTCGAGGATACCGGCGAGGGGATACCGGAGGAGGTGATCGATAAGATCTTCGAGCCGTTCTTCTCGACGAAGAGGGAGGGAACCGGCCTGGGCCTGTCGCTCGTGAAGCGCATAATGGACGAGCACGGCGGACAGATTAGGGTGAGGAGCCGCAAGGGGGAGGGGACCGCCATATCGCTTCTATTCCCTATATCGGCGGGGTGATGATCCGTGAGGAAGAGGATACTGGTCGTCGACGACGACCCGTCCGATCTGGACGTCATAGCCGAGTCGCTGGAGAGGGAGGGGCATGATGTCGCCAAGGCGGAGAGCGGAAAGGAGGCTCTCAGGCTGATAGAGTCGGAGAACTTCAACCTGATAATCACCGACCTGAAGCTGCCGGACATAGACGGGATGGAGATACTCAGGAGGGCGAAGGCCGAGATACCCCATGTGCAGGTCATCGTGCTTACGGGATACGGCACGATAGAGGGGGCCGTCGAGGCGATGCGCAGCGGCGCCTTCCACTTCCTCCAGAAGCCGGTCGACATAGTGATATTGCGCGAGACGGTCAAGAGGGCGCTCGAAAAACAGGAGCTTGAGCTGCGCAACATCTACCTCATGGAGCAGGCCCAGGAGAGGTATAGGTTCGAGAACCTGATCGGCAAGAGCAAGGCGATGCAGGAGATATTCAGGCAGATAAGGAGGGTTGCCCCCACCAGGGCGAACGTGTTGATAATCGGCGAGACCGGGACGGGCAAGGAGCTGATCGCCCGCGCCATCCATCAGCACAGCCCCCGCAGGGATAAGCCTTTCGTGGCCGTCAACTGCGCAGCCATCCCGAAGGAGCTGCTGGAAAGCGAGCTGTTCGGCCACGAAAAAGGCGCTTTTACCGGTGCGGTGAGACAGAAGGCGGGATATTTCGAGCTGGCCGACGGGGGGACGCTCTTCCTGGACGAGATAGGCGATATGAGCCCGGATCTTCAGGCCAAGCTGCTGAGGGCCATAGAGACCAAGGAGTTCTGGAGGGTGGGCGGCACCAGGCCGATAGAGGTGGACGTCAGGATCATAGCGGCCACCAACCGCGATCTGGAGGAGGCCGTCAGGAAAGGCGAGTTCAGGGAGGATCTCTACTACAGGCTGAAGGTCTTCACGATCAGGGTGCCGCCCCTGAGGGAGAGGAGGGAGGACATACCCCTTCTGGTGCAGCATTTCATCAAGGAGATATGCGAGCAGAACGGGATGGAGCCGCTGAAGATCACGAGGGAGGCGATGGACAAGCTGATCAACTACGACTGGCCTGGCAACGTCAGGGAGCTTAGGAACGTGATAGAAAGCGCCGTCATAACGGCGACGTCCGACACGATAGACGTGGACGACCTGCCCGAGGAGATAAGGGGAGGCGGCAGAAGGGCGGAAGAGGAGGACGATTCGAGGATAGACGTGAGGGTCGGGATGTCGATGGACGAGATAGAAAAGGAGGCCATAAGGAAAACCCTGCAGATGACCGGCGGCAACAAGACGAAGGCGGCCAACATCCTCAAGATCGGCCTCAGAACCCTCTACAGGAAGATAAAGCAATACGGCCTGGAGGACGTGACTTGAAGAGGATAGGCAAGCTTGTGAAGGTGAAAAAGAGGGTGGGCAAGTTAAAGCCGATGAGGTTGATCGGAGATGGCGGTAAGGGTCAAGGCCAGGGTGAGGAGCGGGGGGAACGAGATCATCGGCTATGCGCTCGTAAACTCCGGGTATGAAACCGATTCCCCCGAGCTGTTGGTGCCGAGCGAGATGGCCGAGGCGTTGGGCGTCTATCCGAACGTCAAGGAGGCCGTGGTCGAGCGGTATAGGGCCGTAGGCGGATCGGAGGTGAGGATGTTGAGGTTGAGGGAAGCGGGCGAGGTGGAGGTTTTGGCCGAGGGACGCTCTTCGCAGCCCGTCCGATGCGATCTGGTCGTCTCGGAGGGGGAGGACGAGCTGATAATAAGCGATAAGCTCGCGAGCAAGCTGGGGATCGTTATAATAGACCCCGGGGAGGGGGTCTGGTGTTTCAGGGATGAGCTGGGGAAGAGGGAGAGGAGATGAAGCTCACCCCACCGGAACGGGTTCCCCCTTCTCCGCCGACTCGCAGGCCGCCAGGGTGACCTTCATCGTTTTGAACCCGTCCTCGTAATCGCAGGCTATCGACGAGGGATCCCCCTTCTTGACCGCCTCGACGAAGGCGGCGTCCTCGATCTCGAATATGTTCGGCTCGCCGGGTATCCTCCGCTCTTCCTCACCCGCACGCAGCAGCCTCAGCGAGTGCTCCCAGCCGGAGAACAGCGCCGTCGTCCTGTTGGCGTATATGCTGAGCGTGACGCCTCCGCCCCCGGCGTTGGCCGAGCACGACGCCCACAGGTTCGCCACCCCGCCCCCTTTAAGCTTCATGTTCACGACCCACGCGTCCTCTATCGAATACCCCTCAGGCGCACCGACGTTCAGCCCCTTGGCGACGTAGGCGTGCACCTCCTCCACCTCGCCGCAGATGAACCTGACCAGGTCGACCGTGTGGGTGACCTGTTCGTGGAACTGGCCGCCGCTCTTCTCCTTCACGATCCACCAGCTCCATATCCCCTCTCTCGCCCTCGGCGTCCCGCCTATCCATCCGCCCAAAACGAGTATGGGCGGGTCGTCCCTCAGCAGCTCCCTGACCGTTTGAACCCCCTTCCTATACCTGTTCATGTATCCCACGCTTGTGATCATCCCCCTCTCCTTGACGGCGGCGAGGATCTCCTGGGCCTGGCTCAGGTAGAGGTTTATGGGCTTTTCGACGAAGAAGGGAACCCCGGCCTCGACCGCGTATAGCTCCGAGCCGTGGGCGTGGGGCGGGAGACAGAAGTAGGCGGCGTCCAGCTCGACCGTCTTGAACATCTCCTTCGCGTCGGCGAAGACCCTCGCCCCCTTGGCGCCGTATCTCTCCGCCATCCTCCTGGCCCGCTCCTCGTTCACGTCGCAGAAGGCCGTTATTTCAACGTCCTCGCGCTTGACCAACCCCTTCATATGCGCCTCCGCTATGCCGCCGCACCCCACAAACCCTATCCTCACCTTCATCCCATACCCTCCCGTCGATCAATGTTCGTCTCGGCGGCCTTAATGGTAACACAAGCCGAGGATCGGGTCAATCGGAATTGACCCTCCCTTGAAGGGCGCTGTATAATTAAGCCGGGTGATCGGGGATGGAGGAGAGGGATTATTACGGGATACTGGGCGTGCCGGAGGGCGCCTCCTTCGAGGAGATAAGATCCGCCTTCCGGAGGCTCGCCCTCAGATACCACCCCGATAAGAACCCGAACGACCCGACCGCGCTGGAGAAGTTCAGGCTGATAACCGAGGCGTATTCGGTGCTGAGCGACCCGGCAAGGAGGGCGGAATACGACAGGAAGCTGGCCGAGCGCAGAAAACGGTTCGAGAGAAGGGCCGAGGCATGGGACGGGCATAGACGGTATGCGGGGTTTCGGTCCAGGAGGGTCAGCCTGGGCGAGCTGCTCGATAAGGTGACGATCCGCATCCCCAAGATGAGGCCCCTCAACTTCAACAGGGTGCTCTCCTCGGTCTTCCGATCGCTGAGGCTCAGGAGACGCGCTGAGGAGTGGAGCCCGGGCGACGTCACGATCGAGGTGAGCCTGACGATGAAGGAGGCGGCGGAGGGGGTTAGGAAGATCGTGGAGGTGCTCAGGGAGGAGGTATGCCCGGAATGCGGCGGATCGGGCAGGACGAGATACAGCAGGCTCGACTACTGCACCAGGTGCGCCGGGACGGGCCACGTCTTCTCGAGACAGGGCGACTTCATGGTCAGCCAGAGATGCCCCGTCTGCGACGGAACCGGTAGGATACTCGTGAACCCTTGTCCCTCCTGTAGGGGAAAGGGGGTGAGGGAGGTTCCCAGGAGGATAGCGGTGAGGATCCCCCCAGGGGTGAGGGACGGAACCAGACTGAGGCTGAGGGGGCAGGGCGGAAGGGGCGACCTGTTCATCGTCGTGAGGGTGAGGGAGGAGGACGGGTTTTTGAGGAGGGTTGGGGATGACGTCTATTGCGAGATAGACATCAGCTTCGTCGACGCCGCGCTGGGAGGTGAGGTGGAGGTGAGGACGATCGACGGGAGGGCCAAGCTCAAGATACCCCCCGGGACCCAATCCGGCACGATCCTCAGGATGCGGGGCAAAGGCTTCCCCAGGGGGGACGGGACGAGGGGCGATCAGCTCGTCAAGGTCAACGTCGTCATACCCAAAAACCTCACCCCTGAACAGAGGAAATTGCTCGAACAGCTGAGGAGATCGGGAGGGATCAAGTGAGCCTCTCCCCCCGCGCGATCATCGTAGGTATCCTGCTCGTAATACTCATCTGCCTCATCGTCTCCTACGCCGAGCTGGTCATAACCTACATACAGATAGGCTTCCTGCAGCTCCCGCCCGTCGTCATAGGCGTCTTCTTCATCCTGATCGTCCTCAACAGGTTGTTGGGCAGGATCCACCCCAGGCTCCCCCTGACCGAAAGGGAGCTGATGGTGGTCTACTGCATGATGTTGCTGGCGTCGATGATCTGCTCGAGGGGCTTGATGGAGAAGCTGATACCGGCGCTCATAGCCGTCAACTACTATGCGAACGATACGAACGAGTGGGCCGAGATCTTCTTCAAGAACATCAACCCCTACCTCGTCCCCTTTGACGTGAGCGGCAAGGGGGCCCAGCCGGTGGCGGTCAAGTTCTACGAGGGGCTCGACCCGACAGAGCCCATCCCCTGGGGGAGATGGATACCTCCCCTGCTCGTCTGGGGCGTCGTGGTCGTCCTTATCTTTTTCGGCTTCCTGTGCATGGCGGCGATCCTCAGGAGGCAGTGGGTCGACAACGAGAAGCTGACCTTTCCCCTGGTTCAGCTGCCGCTCGAGTTCGTCAGGGACGCCTACACCCACAGGTTTTTCGGGAACAGGTTGATGTGGCTCGGCTTCGCCATACCGGCCCTGATCTTCACCCTGAACGGCCTGCACAACATCAACCCGACCGTCCCGCATATCAAGCTGAACATCTACCTCAACAGATACTTCACCGAAAAGCCGTTCAACGCGATCTTCTACACCCCCGCCTTCCTCTCCTTCGCGGGGATAGGCTTCTTCTA
>QNBQ01000049.1 GCA_003645735.1 Candidatus Poribacteria bacterium | reverse complement strand
GTCCACAGGATAAAGGAGGCGGTCGAGGAGGCGCTCTCAAAGGCGGAGGAGATGAGGGTCGACCGGCTGCGATCCGTAAAGGAGGAGTTCGAGTTCAGGGTGAGGAGGTTCGACGAGGAGGCGGAGGAGGCGGCCGTCTCATACTACTGCCGCAGGAGGCTCGCCGACCCCGAGCCGGTCATAGAGGTCTTCAGGGGGATGAGGCGGGAGCTTGCCGGAAGGCAGGGGGAGGTCAGGAGGAGCTGGCTGCAGGTCGTCTCCATAGGGGATGTGAAGCTGGTGGGGGTGCCGGGCGAGATGTTCACGTCGCTGGGGATCGACCTGAAACGGCGATCCCCCTTCAGATACACTTTCCCTATTAGCCTGGCCAACGATTGGATAGGCTACATCCCCGACGAGAAGGCGTTCGAGCTGGGGGGATATCAGGTCTGGACCGGCTTCCACAGCTTCGTCGAAAGGGGGACGGGGGAGATGATCGTCGAGAGGGCTTTGGAGATGTTGAAACGGCTTGGAGGTGAGGGATGAGGGGGAGGATACACGTCGTGCCGCAGTCGCACATAGACGTGGCGTGGCTGTGGAGGTATGACCCGGAGACGATACACAGGTGCTGCAGGCCGACCTTCTCGCTGGCCCTTCGCAACATGGAGAGATACCCCGACTACACCTTCGCCCAGAGCCAGGTGCCGCTTTACCGGGCGATGGAGGAGCTATACCCCGAGATCTTCGAGGAGATCAGGAGGAGGGTCCGTGAAGGGCGGTGGGAGATCGTCGGGGGGATGTATGTCGAGTTCGAGGGAGGGGAGCCGTGCGGCGAGTCGCTGGTGAGGCAGTTCGTCATGGGCAAGAGGTATTTCCTGGAGAAGTTCGGCGTGGAGGTGACGACCGCCTGGCAGGAGGACGCCTGGAGCCACCCCTGGCAGCTGCCCCAGATCATGAGGAAGTGCGGGATCGACTCATACATGTTCAAGCGGGGCGAGAAGGGTGAGAGGCTGTTCTGGTGGGAGGCGCCGGACGGGTCGAGGGTGCTGGCCTGCAAGCCGCTTCACGATCTCACGCCATCCGAGAGGTGGGTCCGGTTCTTCGAGGAGATGAGCGAGCGATACGGCGTGAGGGACGTGATGATCAGGATAGGGAGGGGCGATCACGGGGGCGGCCCGACGCCCGAGGAGATAGAGGCGGTCAGGTCGTTCGCGGAGGAGGCGCGGCCCGAGCTGGAGGTGAGGTTCGGCACCTTCAGGGGGTTCGTGGACGCGATCCTCTCCCAAAACCCCGACCTGCCCGTCCTGAGGGACGAGCTGGGGTTCGAGCTCGTGGGCGATCTGACCAACTGCGGCGAGATAAAGAGGATGAACAGGCGGTGCGAGAACCTGCTGCTCGCGACCGAAAAGCTCCGCTCCGTAGCCTCGATACAGCTCGGCCTCCCCTACCCGGCGGAGGAGCTCTACGAGGATTGGAGGAAGCTGCTCTTCAACCAGTTCCACGACATCATAGGCGGCAGCGGCATACCGCCGGTTTGCAGGGACGCGATGGCCTTCTACGAGATGATCGAGGAGTCATGCTCCAAGCTCCTGGAGGAGGGGATCTCGGCGCTGGCCGGGGAGATCGATACCCGCGGGGAGGGAAAGGCCGTTCTGCTGTTCAACGCGCTGTCGTGGGACAGGACGGGGCCGGTCGAGCTCGATATACCCGAGGGGGCCGAGCTTAAGGTCCTGAACGCGGAGGGGAGGGAGATCCCATGCCAGATGACCGCCGAGGGGAGGCTGTTCTTCATCGCCGAGGAGGTCCCCTCGATCGGATACAGGCTCTACAGGCTGGCCGAGGGGGAGCCGCCCCGCTTCGAGACCGACCTGTCCGTCTCCGGCCTGACGCTGGAGAACAAGTTTTTAAGGGTCGAGATCGACCCGGAGACCGGCTATCTGAGGAGCGTATTCGATAAAAGCTCGGGCCGCGAGCTGGTGGAGGAGGGGAGGCTCGCCAACCTGATCGTCGCCATAGAGGACGAGGGCGACTCGGAGGGGAGGTTCGTGAAGGGGAGCGATACGATCGCGAGGCCCCCGGGAAGGGCGCACGAGGTGATGGGCGAGCCGGTCATCGAGGTCCTCGAGAGGGGGCCGCTGAGGGCCAGGGTCAGGATCAGCAGGGGGTTTGAGAGCTCGACCTTCGCCCAGGAGGTGATGCTCTACGCCGGGATGAGGAGGGTCGATTTCAAGCTGATCGTCGACTGGCACGACGTCCACTGGATGATAAAGATCGCCTTCCCCCTGAGGCTTGAGAACCCGACCGTCACGTATGAGACGGCCTACGGGACGATCGTCCGGCCGGCCGATGGGCTGGAGTATCCGGCCCAGAGATGGGTCGACCTCTCGGAGGAGGGGTTCGGGGCCGCGCTGCTGAACGACTCCAGATACGGCCACGACGTCGAGGGGAGCACCCTGAGGATGAGCGTCCTGAGAAGCCCCACCGAGCCGGCCTACAACACCGACGAGGGCCGACACGAGATCAACTACTCGCTCATCCCCCACGAGGGGGACTGGAGGGACGGCGAGGTGATGCGGAGGGGATGTGAGCTGAACGGCCCGCTCATAACGGCGGTGATCGACCCCCACCCGGGCCGGCTCCCGCCTCAGCTCTCCTTCGTCAGGATAAGGCCGCGGAACGTGATCCTGGAGGTTTTTAAGAGAGCCTACGACTCGGACGGGTTCGTCCTGAGGGCGTATGAGTTCGAGGGGAGGGCGTGCGAGGCGGCGGTCGAGACGGCCTGGCCTATCGGATCGGCCGCCCTGACGGACATGATGGAGAGGGTGATGGGGGAGGTCGGGTTCGAAGGGGGAAGGCTGAGGTTTGAGATGGGGGCCTACGAGATAAAGACGATCAAGGTCGATTTCGGGAGGTGATGACATGCCTTTGAGGGTGGCGGTCGTGGGCCTCGGATTCGGGAGGGTCTTCGCCAACATATTCAAGGATCACCCCGATTGCGAGCTCATATGCGTCTGCGACCTACACAGGGATCGGGCGGAGGAGGTGGCGAAGGAGACGGGCGCCAAAAGGGTCGCGGGCGAGCTGGGGGAGGTTTTGAGGATGAGGGATGTTGACGCGGTGGCGATCTTCACCCACGCCCCGAGACACGCCGAGCACTGTATCGCCGCCTTAAACGCCGGCAAACACGTGCTGTGCGCCGTGCCGGCCGCCATAACGATCGAGGAGTGCGAGATGCTGATCGAGGCCGTCAAGAGGACCGGCCTGACCTACGCCAACGCCGAGACGAGCTACTGGCGGCCCGAGACGGCCCAGTGCAGGAAGTGGTATAGGGAGGGGAGGTTCGGCAGGATAGTCTACATGGAGGCGCAATACGTCCACGACCACAGCACGCTCAGAGGGATAACCTCAAGCCCGCCCGAATACGGGGGCAAGACCTGGAGGGAGGCCGGCTTCCCGCCCTTCCTCTACATCACCCACTCGACCGGCTACATCCTAGGGGTGACGGGCGGCAGGCTGGTGGAGGTGACGGCTTACCCGTCGAGGGTGCCGGATGACGACGTATACACGAAGGATTCGTATTGGGGCTGCGATTTCGCCAACGGGGTGGCGCTCTTCAAGACGGAGGACGGCGTGCCGGTCAGGATCATGGAGATGAGGAGGGTCGCTTCGGGCACGGAGGAGAGCTTCTCGATATACGGCCAGAACATGAGCTTCATCTGGCCCTCGACGATCTACAGAAGGGACGAGAGGGGGATGGTCGTAGGGCCGGAGAGGTGGGAGAGGAACCCGCTTTACGCGCCGCTGCCCGAGCCGCTGGTCAAATACACATCGGGCGGCCACGGCGGCTCGCACCCATACATCGTCGAGGATTTCGTCAGGGCGGTCCTGGACGAGAGGCCCCCTGCGGTGAACGTCTACGAGGCGGTCGCCTTCTGCGCCCCCGGCATAATAGCGCATCAATCGGCGATGAGGGACGGGGAGAGGATGAGGATACCTCAGTTCGGCAGGTGGGGCGATTGACGTTTGGCTTTCCGGGCGAACTGAACGGCGAAGTCGATCATCGCCCCCGCCACGTCTATCCCCGTCGCCTTCTCTAATCCCTCAAACCCGGGGGAGGGGTTGACCTCTATGACCATCGGCCCCTGGCCCGTCTGGAGTATGTCCACCCCCGCTATGTTCAGGTTCAACGCCCTGGCCGCCCTCACCGCCAGCCTCTCCTCCTCCCTGGTCAGCTCTATGGGGAAGCCCACCCCTCCCCTGTGGATGTTGGCCCTGAACTCCCCCTCGGGGGCTATCCGCCTCATGGCGCAGAGAACCCTGCCCCCGATCACCAACGCCCTTATATCCCTGCCGGCCGCCTCTATGTAGAAGGGCTGGACGATGTAGTCCTGGTTGAGGCTCCACATCGCCTCGAGCGTCGTGTAAAGCTCCACGGGGCTGTCGACGACGATTATCCCCCTCCCCTGCGTCCCCTCGAACGGCTTGAGGATGAAGGGATACTCCCCCGTCCGCTTGACCGCCCTGTGGAGGAACCTGAGCGAGCCGGCCGCGAAGGTGGGGGGGACGGGTATGCCTTTTCTGGCGAGGATGGCCAGGCTCCTGAACTTGTTCCGGGCGTTCACGACGGCCTGGGCGGGGTTGACCAGCGGAACGCCCGCCATCTCGAACTGATAGAGCACCTCCACCCCATACCTGGCCGTCACAGGGCTCAAACGGGGGATCACCACGTCCAGAACTTCGGCCGACCTCGACCTGTAGTAGATCGAGCTGCCCTTACACCCCACGTGGATGTAGACGTCGAAGGGGTCCATCACCCAGACGGTATGCCCCCTCTCCCTAGCCGCCTCCGCCAGCCTCCTCGTCGAATAGCCCTCCTTGAACCGGGAGAGGATTCCTATCTTCATCCAGATCCACCCCCATCAACAGCGCGTCCTCGCCCGTGTCGGTGTAATACCCCCTCCTGACGCCGATCGCCTTGAACCCGAACTTGGCGTAAAGCCTCTGGGCCGCCAGGTTGGATCTCCGCACCTCCAGCCAGACCTTTTTAACCCCCTTCGATCTGGCGTAATCCAGGGCGTGCTTGAGCAACATGCTGCCTATCCCCTTCCTGCGGTGGCGGGGCGAGACGGCCAGGTTCGTTATGTGTCCCTCCTCCTCCGTTATCCAGATATCGACGTATCCGACGACCTCATCCCCGATCTTCGCCACGAATAGATGGGCGTGCCTGCTGAGCAGATCCCTCAGGAATGCCCATCTGCTCCACGGCATCGAAAACGACGCCCTCTCTATCCTCATTATGCCCGCCAGATCCCGCCTCTCCGCCCGCTCTATCCGAACCTCCATCTCTCCATCACCCTCTCAAGGGAGGGTATCCCCAACGTCCCCTCGGCCTCGACAGCGAATGAGGCGACGCAGTTGGCGAAATCGGCTGAGATGAAGGGGTCGCCTGTCTGATGGTATTTGACCAGGAAGGCCGCCGCAAACACGTCCCCCGCCCCGGTCGGATCGACCTCCACCGCTTCATAAGCCGGGAAATCCCTCTCCAGGCCGCCCATGAAAAGCGTACACCCCTTCCGGCCGCGGGTCAGGACGGTTATCCCGACCAGCTTCCTGAACCTCTCCAGCTCCTCGGGGAAGGGGGAGATGTCCTCCTCGCTGAGGATCAGCACGTCCGACCTGGGCAGGATCAGCTCGGCCGCCTCCCACCTCTTCGGGTAAACCCTCCCCTCCTCGTCCCACCTGCGCATCCAGCCCTGCGGCGTCACACCCACGAGCTTCCCCTCGAACCCCTCCAGCACGTCCGGCTCGACCTCGTCGGCCACGGGGCATAAGTAGACGATCGGCGCCTCCAGAAGCTCCTCAGGGATATCCTCGCCCCTCAGCTTCTCGGCCACCCCCAGCAGGTATTGGATCCTCCTCCCGTCGCGGTAGATGTTATGAAAAGTGGTGCTCGACTTGGCCGGCTTGACGTGCACCTTTATCCCCCGGAGCAGAGGGGTTTCCAGGTCGAAATCGGGCCCGACTGAGGTGACGGCGGCGGCTTTGAGCCCCAGGTTCCTGACCGTTATCGTCGAGTAGGCCGCCGATCCCCCGAGCGTGTAACCCCCGGGGACCACATCCCTGGTGAAATGACCTATGGCGAGGAAATCCACGCGCATCTACCTCTCCCTAGGTGGCGGAATTCCAAGGTCACGGCAGATTTTTCTGACCAACTTATAAGGGATCTCCGTATGCCTGGGAACTGTGGAAACACGCCTGATGACAGGATTCCAGTAGACAGAGTGTCTTCTGCCCTCCCGTAGTAGCTCACATCCATGATCCCTCAGGTATTTCAACAGTCGCCGACGTTTCATCAGATAGACACCATTATCTCCTCCCGAATAACCGCCTCGCCCTCTATATCCTGCTTGAGGATCTCGCGGTATGCCTCTATGACGAGCTTTATCGCCTCCTTAAGGCTTTCCCTCGCCTCCTCAAGCGTCCTCCCCTGGGCGTTGGCCCCGGGCAGCTCCTCGACGTAGCCGATCCACCACTCCCCATCCCTCTCGAAAACCGCGGTAAACCTCCGCTCCACTGATATCACCCCCGCTCATATGAAGTTCAACCCGTAATCGACCAGCGGCATCGGGAAGAGTTTCGATAGGGTCCGGGAGAGGTTTGGGGTCTGGGGCGTCGGCCTCTCCCGCTCGATCGACCCGAATATGAAGGCGGTGACGTCCTCTATGCAGCTCAGCTTGAACTCCTCGCCCTTGTATCTGAAGGTCAGCTCCGGCTCGAAATCGACCTCCAAATTCCAAAGCTCCTCCTCGGTGAGCCTCTCCGAGAAGTAAGGCTCTATCGCCTCGAAGAACCCCCTCAGGTTGATGATCTTCAACGTCCCCATGAACCCCCTCAGGCTGGGCCGAACCCCGATCATCCTCCCCAGGAGCTTCATCTCCTCGTCGGCGGCCACCGTGTCTATGTCTATCCTGTCCACCCCGTAACGGTCGAACAGCTCGGGCAGGGCCGAGAGCACCGCCAGCCTCGACCCGGCTATCTCCCTCGCCTTCAGAACCTTGACGCCCTCCTCCTCGACCGGCCTCTGGACGCAGATGTATGCGACCATCTCCCCGTCCAGCCTCACCGTCCAGGTGTCGGCCGGCCGGTTGACCAGCATCTCCGCCCTGAGCAGCGTGAGGAACTCGTCCACATCCCGGATGTATCTGACCGGCTCGCCCTGGTGTATCCTCACCAGATCGGGCAGATCCTCCTCCCTCCACGTCTCGACCTCAACGGGAAGGCGTGGCAGGTCGGTCTCTTTAGGTATCCTGTAGAGGTGGTAGAGCCCCGCGTTTATACAGCCCATCCTCCTGTAAAGCCCCCTCCCGCCGGAGATCAGCATCACGACCACGCCCTCAGCAAGCGCCTTCCTGACGCTGTCCTCAAGCAGCCTGGTGGCCAGTCCCCTGTTGCGGTAGTCGGGGTGCGTGCAGACCGACCCGACGTTGCACACCCTGATCGTCGCCCCCATGATCAGCGTGTCCCTGACGGTAAAACCCACCAGGGAGACGGGCTTCCCGTCGTCGAGGAATATCCTGAGGTTTTCGGCGTTCTCGGGGCAGAAGAGGGTGGGATACTCCCTGCCCATATCCCCGCCCTTCGAGCGGAAGACGAGGTTGGAAAGGGCCACGACCGCCTCA
This sequence comes from Candidatus Poribacteria bacterium, assembly GCA_003645735.1. GTDB lineage: Bacteria > Poribacteria > WGA-4E > B28-G17 > B28-G17 > B28-G17. The sequence continues at coordinate 513 of QNBQ01000049.1, read as the reverse complement.
AGCTCATCCTTTCTAGCCGCCCTCGGCCCCTCAAGCACGGCTTCCCTCCCAGACCTGGTTTTCAAAGTCGGAGAGAATTATACCCTACGGATCAAACGGTGCGCAACGAGGGGCGGCTTCAACGGCGAGCTCCCTACCTTCCCCATTCCTCCCCCCTCATCCTCTCAAGCTCCGCTTCCGCCTCATCGGAGACCATCCCTCCGCCCTCTATGAGCCGCAACAGCTCCATGCCCGCTCTCCTCTTCCCTTCGATGACGAGCTCCTCGAGAGCCTTTGTGACGAAAGCCGAAAAGCTCATCCGATGGGCTTGTGCGAGCCTTCTAAGCTCCTCGAACACCTCCTCCCTCATGCTCAACGTCACCCTTCGGGTCATCTTCCCCCTCCCGCTTATCTTAAACCTTGAGGACAGGCATAACACAACGCCGCCGAGAGGTCAAGCCTGGGGGCTGTAAAGCCCTTCGAGCTGGACTGAACAGGGGAGAATTAAAGCCCAAAGGAGAGAAATCGAGGGGG
>QNBQ01000048.1 GCA_003645735.1 Candidatus Poribacteria bacterium | reverse complement strand
GATCTCATCGGAGGGCGTTTTGTTCAGGATAGCCCAGGCCTTCTTGCCCATCCCCGAGGCCAGCTCCTTCATCTTCTCGGCCAGCTCGATCGAATCGAAGGAGGGCTCCACCACCATCAGCACGAAATCCACCCCCTCCTCAACCCCTCTGCCGAAATGTTCCACGCCCGCCTCCATATCGATCACCGCCGCCTCCCCATCGCTCAAGCGCAGCCTTTTGAGGAACTCCCTGCTCAACGCCCCCATCGGACAGGCGCACCCCTCCAGCGACTGGAGTATCTTACCTATGCAGACGAGCTTGACCCCCTCGGCCTCCTCCACATACTCAGGCGGCAGGTCGGAGATCCGTATCTCATCGCGCGTCAGGACGCTTCGATGCTTCGAGCCCTGGGAATAAGCCTTGAACACGTTTCTCTTTCCCCCCACGAGCTCTAAGAGCGGCCTCGGCCTGTCTTTAAGGCCCAGCATCCTGTGAAGCCCGGGGTTCGACTCGTCCGAGTCGACCACCAGCACCTCGAACCCCCTCTCCCTCAGCCCCTTGGCCAGGAGGGACACGATCGTGCTCTTGCCGCTCCCCCCTTTGCCGCAAACCGCGATCTTCATGACGCCCAACACCTCCGTCCCGGGAAGTGACACCTACAATTTTACAGTAACACGAGCTGCCCTGTCTACTTTTTCTCAGCTTTCAGGAACGTATCGCGCCAGTATCGGTTTATCAGGGGAGCGCCCGGGTTGTGACATGTGACCCTGTCCTTGACGACGAGCGTGGTGACGGGCGCTTCGGAGAACTTGGTGAACAGCACGTCGTGTCCCATGCAAAGCCCCATGATGACGTTCAGCTCGGTTTTGAGCTGGTTCAGAACCATCGCCTGGCCGACCGGGTTGCATCCCCCGTTGACCGTGCAGGCGACCGATGAGACCTCGAAGCCGTGGCTCTTCAAGATCTTGACCAGCTGCGCCGTCTCCTCCTTCAACCCCACGCAGAAAGCGATGCCGATCTTCTTCAACCCCATCCGTTTGGAGAACTCTATCAGCTCCCTCACCCTCGGCCAGACCCTGTATCCCTCCTGTTCGATCGATTTGGCGACCGATGCGATCTTTTGAACCTCCGGATCGGTCGACCTTATCTCCTCGGCCCTCTCCAGGGCCTCCCCCGCGTTCCTGCGGGGGCAGAAGGAGGGGGTTCTCCCTATATCCCCCGTGCACGCTTTAGCCTCACACAACGCGCACTGCACCTCCGCCATTTGATCCCTCCTTCATCCGTTTATTTTCGTGCCTCTACAACGCAAAAATCGTTTACCTCGTGTATTTCGAAGGAGGAGTAGCCGCACTTCGAGATGACCTCCTCCCATTCCTCGGTTGAAAGCGCAAGGAATGAGTGGAACCCGTGGACCAGGAAAGCCTTCAGCCCCACAAGGAAATCCGAGACCAAAAGCAACCCCCCTTTTTTCAACAGCCTATAGGCCGAACGTATGCAGCCCTCTTGATCCCTCATGCAGTGAACGGCCTGGCTGGAGACCACGTAATCGAAAGCCTCCTCCATCTCCAGCTCCTTCACATCCGCGACCCTGAACTCGAGCTTTGGGTTTCCCCGCGCCTTCTCCTTAGCCCTCGATATGCTGTCCCTGGAGTAATCGAACTCCCCCGAATCTATCCCCAACACGTTGAAGCCCAGCTCGGCCAGCTTGAAGGCGAGATACCCCTCACCGGTCCCGACGTCCAAAACGTATTTCCCCTCCGCCTTCCCCTTGGCGTCGGCCAGCAGGATCGATATGAGCTTAGCCGTCGCCTCCTCCTTCGAGTTCTTCGCCTCCCTCTTGATCCTCCCCATCCCCCGGAAAGCCTCGCGTCCGGCATCCGTGATGGCCAACCTCCCGCCTTCGATCGACCTCACATATCCCATCTGAGCGAGCTTCCTCAAAACGCCCTCCATCTCGCGTTCATCGATCCGCAGCGATCCCCCCGGCCTGAACCTCTCGTTGTCGCGGCTTCTGCGCTCTATAACCGATATCATCTCCTCCTGGCTCATCGGGCCTTCCCCAAGCATCTCCAAGACGTAGTATTCGAGGAACTCCCTTATCCCTTTACCTCCTCTGGGCTTCGGGCTCATCCGCTACCTCCCTTCCGTAAAGCTCAAAGGCACCCCAAGAGGAGCTTCTTCAGCCGATCCAGCGATATCTCCCTGAACTCAACTTCAACCCCCGTCCAATCGAACAGCTCCAGAACCTTCTCCGGTTGTTCTTCGATGTATCTGCGCGAAATCCCTATCCCATCCAGGACGATTATCTTCCTGTAGAACCCCGGGAAATTGGCGTTTGCGTCGGCTTTATCCCATCCCAGATACCTCTGGTAGATCAGCTTCCAGTTCTCCAGCCAGCCTGGGGTGAACCAGAGGATCTTATCGGGCTCCCCTCCGCTTATCCTCTCCCTCTCCTCCCTGCCGGCCAGCATGTCGTAGCAGTAATCGGCCTGCACCCTCCTGATCCCTTCGCCCACGGATCTGATGATTGAGTCTATGTTCTTCGAGGGATCGTCGGGGTTGAGGTAACATTTCCTCCCGTAGGCCACGATGATCCTGTGCGGAGGACAGATCACCTTCGCCTCCTCCAGCCTTTTGGTGAGGTGCTTTTCGAGCCGATCGGGTATGGCGTGTAGCCCCGGCGGCGTGAAAGCGATGGCGCGAGGGCTTAAGAAGCCCGTCCTCATAAGATAGCTCAGCTCGGGCTGAAGCATGCCACAGGAGACGATACAATATTCCTCGAAAGGGGAACGATCGCCCATCTCTCCCCTCCCTGAGGACGGTTAGCACGCTCAATCGGCGGCCAAGCTGATCCGGCGAGGCCTGGTCATCTTGCTCCAATCCTTCGGCCCCGCTATCCTCCTCATCTTCTCAAGCTCCCCCAGCGCTTTCAGCCGGTTGTAGATCATCACCCAGGCGCAGTCCTGGTCCGGGTTTACCTCGCATTTCCCATCAGGCCTCACCCCTCCGCACGGCCCGTTGAGGATGCCTTTCGGACACTGCGTCAGAGGGCAGATGCCGGCGGTTCTTCCGAGCTCACATTCGCCGCACTGCTGGCATTTCTCCTCGAACAGGTCGGGCCCTCCGCCCATATGTCCCATGGGGTTGACGCCCGGGTAGATCGGCTTTTGAAGGCCGAATTCTTTTTCCACGATCCCCCGTATGACCTGAAGCCCGTCGCCACAGCAGAGGGCCAGGATAGCGTCGCACTCCTCGATCTGTCGCCTGTGGGCTTTCAACCGCTCCGCGCTCCAGGGGGCGTAGCAGGTGAACTCCTTGAACGGCGGGGCGATGGCGGCCAGCACCTTCTTTCCGCGCTCCTCCAGCCTCTCGGCCATCTCCCTCACCTGCTCCTCCCCTCCCGTCTGAAAGACGGTGGCGCATCCCCCACACCCGACTATGACGATCTTCTCCTTCCCCTCCAGGTATTCGAGGATCTCCTCCAGCGGCTTTTGAACCTGTCCGATCACCGCTCTGCCCTCCTCACTCCCTCGTCATCCTCGCCCCGCACTTCGGACATTTCACCCGGAAGCAGGGAACTCCCCTCTGATGGGGGATCCTCGTGCCGCAGGAGGGGCAGATGCAGTATCCTCCGGGGCCTTTGGCCATGCCGCCCATTCGTCCTCTGCCGCCTCCCCTGCCCATTCCTCTTCCCATTCCCATGCCTCTCCCCATGCCTCTGCCGAACATGGCTTACACCTCCTCATGAGCTTCGCCCCCGGGGCAGGGCCGGGCTTCAGAAAGCCTTCCCTTCAAGAAATCCTCCAAGACATCCCTCACCCTCCCCGTCGCGCCTGTGACGGGGCGGATGCCGTATCGCTGGAAGAGGGCTATCGCCCTCCTGCCCATCCCTCCCGCGATTATCACATCGGCGCCCTGATCGCGTATGAAGGCCGGCGCCTCGCCGGGGATATGCCTGCCGTAAAACGGGTTGGCCACCACCTCCACGCTTTCGATCGCCCCTCCCTCCACCTGGACGATGGTGTAGTAGGGACACCTGCCGAAATGCTCAGCTACCTTTCCCTCCAAACCCTCATCGCTTTCCGAAGCGATCGCTATCCTCATCTCGCCCCCTCCTTTTTCAACCGTTCCGCAACCCTCTCCACACGCCCCCTCAGCTCCCTTATCCGGGCGCTCAGGGAGATGAGCCTCGTCTTGATCTCCTCAACGGGCTGCGTCGGTGGGGGCTGAAAGGCGGGCCGGATCGCCCCCGCGGGGCAGATGCGGGCGCATGCGCCGCATCCGACGCATAGGGAGGGGTTTATCCGCGCTTTCCCCCCCACGAATTCAATTGCCCCTGCGGGGCAGACGCTCGCACAGGCTCCACAACCCCTACACCTTGAGGGATCGACCCTGAACACCTCTCCTCACCTCGGATCAGCCCCTCCTACACCTGCCGTCTATCGAACATGGAGGCACCTCGCACCGCTCCTCCCGCCCACAGCAGGTAAGCCCGCCCGATGGGGAGAGCCCGTCCATCCTCACCTGCGGGGCGGAGATCAGCTTCTCCACCTTATCCCCCCCGCAGCTGGGGCAAGAGGGGATCTCCCCCTCTGAGAGCACAAGGGTTTCAAACCTCTCCCCACACTCCTTACACCGATACTCATATATCGGCATGGCTCACCCCTCCAACTTTTCTATCGATTTCAAAAGCTCCTCGACGATATGGCCGAACCTCTCCGACGGATATTTCTCTATCCACCCCTCATCACACAGCCTGGTGATCGTCGGATCTATCGGCAGCCTCCCCAGGAAGGGGATGTCGAAGGCGTTCGCTATGGCGCTCGCCCTGCTGGGGCCGAATATCTCGATCCGCTCCCCGCACTTCGGACAGACGACGTAGCTCATGTTCTCGACCAATCCGAGCAGGGGGACGTTCAACCGTTGGGCCATCCGGGCCGCCTTGCGCACCACCATCCCCGCAAGCTCCTGAGGTGAGGTGACCAGCACGACGCCCGTCAGCGGCAGCGCCTGCATCACGGTCAAAGGGGCGTCCGAGGTGCCGGGGGGAAGGTCTACGATCAGGTAATCCAACTCCCCCCACAAAACCTCATCCCAGAACTGCTTTATAGCGTTCCCTATGAGCGGCCCCCTCCAGATGACCGCCTCGTCCTCGCTGGGCAGGAAGAGGTTGATGGAGATCAGCTTTATCCCCAGAAGATCGGTCTCCACGGGGATAACGGCGTTTTGTGGGCCGACCTCCGGTCGTTTTGGGAATGGGAGGAACATCTTGGGGATGCTCGGGCCGGTTATATCGGCGTCCAGCACGCCCACCTTGAACCCCTTCCGCCTCAGCTCGACCGCCAACAGCCCGGCCACGAGCGATTTTCCCACCCCGCCCTTGCCGCTCATCACGGCGATGACCCGATCGATTTCGTTCATCCCCTTGGCCGCTCCGGTTCTCCCCTCCTGAACCTCCATGAACCTCGACCGCTCCCTGGGGGTCATCTCGACCAGCTCCACCTCAACTTCTTCGACCCCTTCCACCCCTTCGACCGCTTTGCGGGCGTTTTCGACGATTTGATCCTTGACCGGGACGTTTTTGAACGGGAGGGCGACGGTTAACCTGACACGCCCGCCCTTGACCTTCACATCCCTTATCATCCCAAGCTCGACCAAACTTTTGCCCGTCTCGGGATGCTTCGCCTTTTTGAGAGCCTCCCAGATCCATTCCTCCTTGACCTTCCTCCCCATCTTCACCTCTCCCTTACCATCCTCGCTCCGCAGTTAGGGCATTGGACGGTCGAACAGGGCACTCCCCTCTCATGGGGGATCCTCGTCCCGCAGGCGGGGCAGATGCAAAACTCCTCCTGGCCGGGGGCAGGTCCTCTTCCGCCTTCCCTGCCTCTTCCTCCGCGCCATCCCCTCCTCCATCTCCACCTGGCCCCCATTCCTCTGCCGCCTATCCCGAACATATCAGCTCACCCCCCTCGGAAAAGGGGGGCGCGGCGGGAAGGCCCGCGCCCCCGGCTCGGAAGGGAGGGCTGCGTCATCCTCCCTCCCCTCCCGTCTGCTTTTCCAGCTCCTCGATCCGCTTTCTGACGGCTTCGAGCTCCTCCTCCAAAGCCCTCGCCTGCTCCCTCAGGGCGTTCAACTCATCCTGAGGGGAGGCGGGAGGTGGGGGAACGAAAGGCCAGACAAAGGGCCAATAATAGGGGACCCTGGGCAAGCTCCTCAGCCACTGCGCCCACCACTGGGCGAAATAGGGGAGCAGGAACCAGCCGAAAGGCCCCATGCCGAAGGGCATGGCCTCACCTCCTCCCTCATCGAGAGGTTGTCGTGGTCGTCGTGACGGTCGTCCCCGCCGGATAGGGCGGGTAGCCGAACCAGTAGCCTAGATAGTAGGGTATGGTGGCGGCGTAGGCGGCGGCGTAAGGCGTCGCCCACCACCACCTGGGCAGCCAGGGGAACCATCTGCAGAACCAGAACGGGTTCCCCCGCCAACCCCACCAACCGGGGACCCACCAGAAGAGCCATCTCCAACCCCAGCCTCTTCCGGGTCCCCAGAACCATCCTCTTCCTCCTCTCCATCCCCAACCCCATCCGAACATCTCTCACACCTCCATTTCCCTTCTTATCCTCTTCCAAATCGATTCGATCTTTAAAGCCAGGTTCCCGCCGACGTATTCGACGGCGGGCTTTAAATAGGCCAAAGCTTCGACGAACGATTGATCAAACGGTATCTTGCCCGCGATCTCGACCCCCGCCTCGCGGCAGAACGCCTCTATCTCCCCCGTCATCTTGAGGTTGAGGTCGTATTTGTTGATGCAGACCAGCGGCTTGACCCCGAAGTGGAAGGCGAGGGTCAGGGCGCGCTCCATGTCGTGTATGCCGGAGAGGGTCGGCTCGGCCACGATCAGAACCAGATCGGTGTTGCTGACCGAGGCGATCACCGGGCAGCCTATCCCCGGCGGCCCGTCGACTATCACCATCGACGCCCCGGTCTGAGCCGCTATCTCCTCGGCCGCCTGCCTGACGGTCGTCACCAGCCTGCCGGTGTTCCCCTGGCCTATCCCAAGCCTGGCGTGGACCATCGGCCCGTATTCCGTGTCGGAGATGAACCAATAACCGCCCTCCCGAACCCTCATCTCAACCGCATCGGAGGGACAGACATACTCGCAAACACCGCATCCCTCGCACTCCATCGGATCGACCTCATACCTCCCATCGGAGACGAGGATCGCCTCAAACCTGCAATGGCTGTAACACTCACCGCATCCCGTGCACTTTTCGGGATCGATCCGGGCGACCCTTCCCTCCGTGAAAAGCTCCTTGTGCTTGACCTGGGGCTTGAGCAGGATGTAGAGGTCGGGCGCATCGACGTCGCAGTCGGCAAGCACGATCTTGACCCCCTCCCGCTTGGCCAGGGAGGCGAACGAGGCGACCAGCGTCGTCTTGCCCGTCCCCCCTTTGCCGCTTATAACCGTGAGCGTCTTCATCTGACCTCCCCCTCTATCCTCCGGAACATCTCGACGAACCTATCCCTCCAGCTTTCATCCACATCTATCATCATCAGCCCCTCCGAATAGGCGGATGCGATCCTCTGGTCGAAGGGTATCCTCATCAGCACCGGTATACCCTTTTGAGCGCAGAACTCCTCGACACCTTTGTCCCCGATATCGCTCCTGTTTATCACCACGCCGTGGGGGATATCCAGCTCCTCCACGACCTCGACGGCCAACCTCAGGTCGCTCAGCCCGAACGGCGTCGGCTCGGCCACCAGTATGCAGTAATCGGAACCCTTGACCGACTCGATCATCGGACAGGCGGTGCCGGGCGGCGCGTCGATGATCGTCACATCGGCCGGGAACTCCTCCCCCTTCCTCTTGACCGCTTTTATGACGGGCGGCGCGATCGCCTCGCCCACCTTCAACACCCCGTCCAGAACCGGCATCTCATACGCGTAGCCCATCTCCACGATCCCTATCTCCCTGTCCACCTCCGATATGGCGCCGACGGGACAGACCAGCGAGCATCCGCCACAGGAGTGACACAGCTCGGGGAAAACGATCACCTTCCCCCCCACGAACGCCAACGCGTTGTAGACGCAGAACTCAACGCATTTCCTACAGCCAACGCATTTCTCCTGATCAACGCTTGGAAGCTTGCTTATCACCGGCTCGACCTGATAGAGCTGGGGGTTCAGGAAGATGTGGGCGTTAGGCTCCTCGACGTCGCAGTCGAGGAAAGTCACGCTCAGGCCGCTCTCATAGAGCGCCCTGGCCAGGTTCGTCGCCACGGTCGTCTTGCCCGTCCCGCCCTTGCCGCTTGCCACCGATATCCTCATCCTTCCCTCCCTCCGTGATGAAGCCCTGCTCCCTGAGCGCCTCCTCAGCTGAGGAGGCG
>QNBQ01000047.1 GCA_003645735.1 Candidatus Poribacteria bacterium | reverse complement strand
GCTTCCGTCTCCGCCAACGAACCGCTCATCGAAAACCTCATCCATTACGCCGTGGAATGGGTAAGGAGGTGAGGGAATGGCGAAGCTGATCGTTGCGGCGATCTTCCTCCTCATCCCCTCCCTGGAAGCGCACGCCGTTATACCTTCCCTTTTGAGCCCGCTTCAGGGTTTGATATCCGTCCTCCCTCAGCTGCTTCTGCTGTTGGTGGCGACGCTGGGGGCGATCTTCAGCTTGAGGATCTGGAGGGAGAGGTTATCGAGGCTCAGGGCCTTCATGAAGGCTCACAAGTTCATCGCGCTAGCGATCTCCGCCGCCTTGATCGGCGGGATGATCTCCGGCGCCATCGTCCTCGCCGGTCGATCCGCACCCGACCTGAAGGGGAAGATCGGGTCGGACGGGGAATTTCCGAAAGCCTGGCCGACCTTCAGAGGCGATCTCAAGCGGACGGGCAATCCCGGAGATCTTCGCGGCCCGATCAATCCGAGGATAGCCTGGAGGTTCAGAGACAGCGAGTTCAGAGCCGGGGATTTCTCATCCTCGCCGGCGTTGGCGGAGGGGAAGATCTTCGTCGGCTCGGCTCAAGGGGGGATCTTCTCGAGTTTCGGGGTCGTCTACTGTCTGAACGATAAGGGGGAGCTCATCTGGAAGTTCAAAACGAGGCGTCAGATCTTCTCGTCGCCCGCTGTGGTCGGCGGCAGAGTGTATATCGGCGAGGGGTTGCACAGGGACACCGATTCGAAGCTCTACTGCTTGGACGCGAAAGACGGGAAGCTCCTGTGGGATTTTCAGACGAAAAGCCATGTCGAATCGAGTCCGACCGTCTCGGACGGCAAAGTCCTCTTCGGAGCGGGGGAGGACGGTGTCTACTGTCTCGACGCCGAGACGGGGGAGATGATATGGCATTTCGAGGGGATACACGTGGATCTATCGCCAGCCGTGGCCGATGGGAAAGTGTTGGTGGGCACGGGTTATGGGGAGATGGGGGTATACTGCTTGGACCTCGAAACCGGCGAGCTGATATGGAGACACAGGACGGAATATCCGGTGTGGGGCTCGCCCTCGGTGGATGGTGAGAGAGTGTTTGTGGGAATGGGGAACGGCAATTTTGTGGAGAGTTCGCCGGAGCCGTATGGGGCGCTGCTCTGTTTGGATCTCAACAGCGGAAGGAGGATATGGATCTACGAGGTGGGCGATTCGGTGTTGACCGCTCCGGCGTTGAAGGATGGGAGGGTCTATTTCGGATCGCGCGACGGTCACCTTTACTGTCTCGACGCCGACCGGGGCGAGCTGATATGGAAGTTCGACGCCGGGGCCCCTGTGTTGTCATCGCCGGCCTTGGGGGATGATCTGGTATATTCGGCCTCCGAAAACGGGAGGATATTCGCCCTGGGGAGGGAGGAAGGCGATTTGAAATGGGCTTTCGACCTGGGATTGATCATCCCGGGCGTCAAAATCCTCTCCTCCCCCGCTGTAGCCGGAGGACGGATCTACATCGGATGTTCAAAAGGGGTATTCCTCTCGATCGGGGGAACTGGGGACGATGGATAGGTTCAAGTTCATCCGATTCCTCTGGGAGATATCGGAAGAGGATAGGGAACTTGTGGGGGGCAAGGCTTATAACCTGGGCTTGATGATCAAAGCCGGGCTGCCCGTCCCGCCCGGCTTCTGCATACTCTCGACCGCCTATTCGCCCGATTTGAAGGTAAGCGAGGAGCTGAGCGATGAGATCGCCCGGGCATATGAGCTTATAGGAAAGGGTGAGGTGGCCGTCAGATCTTCGGCCACCGCCGAGGATACAGAGCTGGCTAGCTTCGCCGGTCAAGGGGAGACCTTTCTGAACGTAAAGGGGATCGATCAGCTGATAGAAGCGATTAAAGGGTGCTGGCGATCGATCAGTTCAAGCCGCCTGCAAGCCTATAGGGAGAGGATGAACCTCGAAGGAGAGACGATAAAGATGGCGGTGGTGGTTCAAAAGATGGTTCACCCGGACTTCGCCGGGGTGATCTTCACCCAGGCGCCTCTGAACCCCGATCGTTTGATCGTCGAATCGGGCAGCGGCTATGGCGAGAGGGTCGTCTCGGGGGAGGTGACGCCCGATAGGTTTATACTCGATCGACGCTCATTGCGGATAATCGAAACCGCTCTATCACCTGACGAGGACGTCCATCTCCCTGAGGGGAAGGTCGAGGAGCTGGCCCAAATCGGTATGGAGATAGAGAGGCTGTTCGGGGAGCCGAGGGATATAGAGTGGGCGATCCGAGACGGGAGGATATTCATACTCCAATCCCGCCCCATAACCTCGAAAGCCTTTGATGAGGAGATGGAGAGGTTGAGGAGGGAGGAGATAGAGAGGTTGAGGCGCATCTCATCTCCCGGCGGGACGGTCTGGGCGGGATACAACCTCTCCGAAGTTCTGCCCGAACCCACGCCGATGACTTGGTCGATCATATCCGAGTTCATGTCGGGAAACGGCGGTTTCGGGACGGCCTACAGGGAGGTGGGTTTTCTTCCCGGAAAGGAGGTTCGGGACCAACCGCCCATAGATCTGATATGCGGCAGACCTTATTATAACCTCTCGAGGGAACCCAGGTTTTACTTCGCCGATTTCCCGTTCGAGCACGATTTCCAAGAGCTGAAATCCGATCCCCGCAAAGCGATGTATCCCGAGCCGAAGGTGAACGTCAAAAACGCCCCGCCCTCTTTCCTCCTGAAGTTTCCTTATTATCTGTTCAGGATGCTGAAAGCCGAGCTTAAAATGAGGAGATTGAGGAGGGATTTCGACAGGCGGATGAAAGAGGAGATCATACCGCGCTTCGTGGAATACATCGGGGGCGAAAGAAGGGTGGATATCCCCTGTCTGAGCGGTGAGGAGCTGATCGGAAAGCTGGAGGAGTGGAGGGAGATGACCCTCTTCCGCTTCGCAAAGGAAGCTTTCAAGGCGACGATCCTCGCACGCTTCTCGCTGACCAACTTGACGAACGCCCTCAAAAAGGTGAACCCCGACGAGGCGATCCATCTGGCACAGGAGCTCACCTCAGCGCTGGAGGACGATCCCACCGTTCGGATGAACGTCCACATCTGGAAGGTGGCGCGCGGGGAGATGATGATCGATGAGTTTCTGGAGCTTTACGGCCACAGGGCGGTTGGGGAGTTCGAGCTAGCACAGATGAGATGGAGGGAGGACCCCTCTTTCGTCGAAAGGATGGCGGCGATGTTCAAAGCCGATCCCAAACTGAATCCCGAGGATCAGTTCAAAAAGCGTCTGAAAGAGCGCTGTGAATTGGAGGAGAGGATCAAGAGGGAGGCCGGGAAGCGGTGGAGGAAGATCGAGGTGGAATTGAATTACGCCAGAAGATACCTCCCCTTTAGGGAATCGGTCAAACATTACATGATGATGGGATACGAGCTTTTAAGGCTCGGTTTGCTGGAGCTGGGCAGGAGATATCTGACCGAGCCGGATGATATCTTCTTCCTCACCTGGGACGAGGTTCCCCAGCTCATTAAAGGCAGGGATCTATCGGATAGGATACTTGAGCGGAGGCGGAGGAGGGAAAAACTGCTCAGGATAGCCCTCCCGGACGTGATTTTCAGCGATGAGCTCGATAGGATAGGCGATCCCCCTCTTCCCGAGGGGGCTGAGGTTCTGGAAGGTGTTTCGGTCAGCGCCGGAGTGGCCGAAGGCGAGGCGCTCGTGATGGAGAGGGCCAACCCTGAGCTGGCCAGGAGCAGATCGGGGTATATATTGGTCTGCCCCTCGACCGACCCGTGTTGGACGCCCCTTTTCCTGAAGGCGAGGGGGTTGGTTATGGAGAGGGGAGGGGTTTTATCACACGGAGCAATCGTCGCCAGGGAGTTCGGCATACCGGCGGTCGCCAACGTCAGCGGAGCGGTCAGATCGATAAAAACCGGGCAGAGGATCAGAGTGGACGGGAATAAAGGGATCGTGATATTGAGAGGACTCTAGCCATTTGACCAGCCCTTACCAGGCGCTCCGTAGGAGACTAGGGCGTTGTGAAGGCTTTACCTCGGGGTTTCGTTTCGCTGCTCGGGTCTGACGGCGACCGATTCGGAAGGGAGCGCTATCTCCTTGACGCCTGGGGAGGGGAGCTTCCCTCGCTTTCCCACTGGATGGGATCGGGTGGGAAAGCCGCGTTGAAGGCAACCCCAAGCATGCGGGAGGGCATCTCCCACTTCCGAGGAAAAACGGGTTACTCCAAGCTCACCGGCCGGATCGATCAGCTATCAGCTGGCCGCCAACACCGACGTTTTCGGGAGGGTTCTCCTTGATGAGCACAATTATATGTTCCCTATCGATCCCGTAAACCTCTGAAGCAACATCGGTGAGCTTCTTGGCAAGCTCCCTCTTACGCTCGCTTTCGATCTTCGGCCCCTCCACGATGATCAAGGGCATCTCAAGTCCACCCCCTTATGCAGCGGCGTTCGGCAGGGAGATAATATCAAAAAGCAACCGCCGATGTCAAACCGCTGTCCTCCGGCGTCCTCATCCGCATCACCGCTCCTTTTCTTCCCAGGCGGCAGGAGTTTTTAAGCCGGGAATCGGCGACGTATACGTTTTCTTCCTCCTCTTTCAATAGACCCGCTTTGAGGAGGAAGGCGAGCTCCATCCCGCTTCTCCACCTCGCGGCGAACTGAGCGGGGCTTTCGGGGAGCTGGGGGCGATCCGCCGGGAAGGGGAGGGATTCCGAGAAGAGCTGATCGACGTGATATCGCGCCGCGGCAGTATCGAGCGGGGAACATCGATGAGCATCTCATCCCTGCTCGAGCGGAGGGCAGCGGCCGTCAGAGAGGTGGAGGTGTGGGAGGCTTTTGGCTTCGTCAGTGCATCCGAGCAGCAGTCTCACGCTTTCGTATCGCTTGCAGACCTCAACGACCTCCTTGGGGGAGATGACATAGGTCACGCAGATGAGGTATTCCCCTCCGTTGAAGAGCTGATCGAACTTGATGGAGCGCCTTGTGTAGACCACTTCCCTGATCTCACCGCATAGGATCTCAAAGAGAGATGGGAGAAAGCGGATGTCGAGGGCTTATGAAGCGGCCGCTGAGCCCGGGAAGTCGCCGGTCGACATCTGCCGACGCGCGCTCGGGATGGGCATAAGTTAAAGGCCGCCGTCGCGGGCGAAAGTTAGTTTAAGATCTACTTTCAAAATATCTTGACAAATCCCCCTCGATCGGCTATTATGTGTAGGAGGCCGAAGGAAAGGAGGAAGGGGAAGATGAGCAGGTTGGCGATAAAGGGCGGACCAAAAGCCGTCCAGACCGATCCGGGGGACATCTTCTCGTGGCCCATCATAACAAAGGAGGACGAGGAGGCAGCGCTTGAGGTTTTGCGGGCGGGTAAGATGTCCGAGATCGATGTGACCAAGAAGTTCGAGGAGGAGTTCGCCAAGTGGCACGGGGTGAAATACGCCCTCGCCCACAACAACGGCACCGCTGCGCTGCACGCGGCCATGTTCGCCTGCGGGGTGGGCGTGGGGGACGAGATAATCTGTCAAAGCCTCACCTACTGGGCCTCCGCCCTGCCGGCGCTGTCGCTCGGCGCCACGATCGTCTTCGCCGAGATCGATCCCAACACTTTAACCCTCGACCCCAAAGACGTGGAGAGGAGGATAACCGATAGGACGAAGGCGATAGTCGCCGTCCATTACTTCGGATACCCCACCGACATGGACCCCATAATGGAGATAGCCGAAAGACACGGCATCAAGGTCATAGAGGACTGCTCCCACGCCCACGGCGGGCTGTATAAGGGAAGGCTGGTCGGGACGATAGGGCATGTGGGGGTTTTCTCGCTCATGTCCCGGAAGGCGTTGATAAGCGGGGAGGGAGGGATACTGATCACCAACGACAGGGAGATATACGAGAGGGCGGTTGCGTTCGGGCATTATGAGAGGACACATGAGGTTCTGACCATACCCGAGCTGAAGCGGTTCGCCGGCCTGCCGCTGGGGGGATGTAAATACAGGATGCACCAGATCTCGGCCGCCGTGGCCAGGGTGCAGCTCAAATATTACAGGGAGAGGATGGAGGAGATACAGAGGGCGATGAACTACTTCTGGGACCTGCTTGAGGGTGTTCCGGGCATAAGGGCGCACCGCCCGCCTAAAGGCTCGGGCAGCACGATGGGGGGCTGGTATGCGCCGCACGGGATATACGTCCCGGAGGAGCTGGGGGGGTTGAGCATAGAGAAGTTCTGTGAGGCCGTGAGGGCCGAGGGGGTTAGGGAGTGCTATCCCGGCGCCAACTTCCCGCTCCATCTGCACCCCGTGTTGAACGAGGCCGATATATACGGGCATGGCAAACCCACCCGGATAGCGAACGCCTCAAGGGACGTCCGTCAGCCGAAGGGGAGCCTTCCCGTAACCGAGTCCATGAGCTCGCGCCTCTTCAGCATCCCCTGGTTCAAGAAGTTCTACCCCAAGGTCATAGAGGAACACGCCCTCGCCTTCCGCAAGGTCGCCGAGAACGCCGACGAACTGCTGGAAGACGATTGACGGTCAAAGCGATGGGGGGATGTCGCGATTCCGATTATCTGCTTAACGGCGTCGGGATAGGTTAACTTCGCTGGAAACGGGCTCCAAAACGCTCTTTTCAGGGGAGCAAACGTGAAAACAACCTTCCCCGATTGGCGACCCGAAAGGTGGGCGGATTTCCCGCAAAACCCGCTGATAGAACCGCCGAACGGGTACGTGATAGCCGATCCGCAGGTCATCCTCCCCGGGGAGCGCGATCGCTACTGGCACATGTTCGCCTCCGGAAGGGGTGCGATCTACCGCTTCCGCTCCGAAGACGGCGTGAGATGGGAGCTTGAACGAACCATCACCTCGTTCGCGAGGTGGGCGGGGCTGGTCTATCTTCACAGGGAGGGCGGTAGATGGTATATCTTCTATACCAGGGCACAGGAGAACGCCAGCACGGTCATCTGCGCCAGGGAGAGCGACGACCTCGAAAACTGGGGCGATGAGAGGGTAGTTCTGAGGCCGGAGCTTCCGTGGGAGAGGGAGGGAAGGCTGGTCCAGGTCAGAAACCCATGCCTGGTCAAGGTGGGGGATACCTACAGGCTCTATTACTCGGGCGGGACGGTGTGGCTTGACGACTGCGGCTATGAGGAGCCGAAGTATGTGAGCTTCGCCGAGGCGGATGAGATCTACGGACCTTACAGGAAACACGGCGAGCCGATAATCAAACCTGACCCGAAGGTCCCATACAGGAACTTCGGGGCGGGCGCGCTGAAGGTTTTTCGCTGGGAAGGGGGGTTCATCGGGCTTAACAACGGGATATACAGGGACGAGGATGGCAGAAGCCGCTCGGCGATATGCCTGATGGCGTCGGACGACGGGATCAAGTGGACGGATGCGCCCTTCAACCCGATCATCCCCCCGACCACCGGCTGGAAGAGAGCGCTTGTGTATCAGCTCGACCTGGTGCTTGATTATCAGGGGAGGACCATCATCTACTACAACGCCAGGGATGGCTGGCGTGAGGGGAAGGAAAGGATAGGGGCTTCGGAGCTTATCCGCGATTGAGGAGGTGAAAGCGATGGGCATTAAAGCCGGGGTTTGCGCCGTAAACATCACCCCTCCCATAGGCTTCCCGATGGCGGGATACAGCGGGAGGGATAGGGGATGTGAGACGGTTGACGACGAGCTTTTCGCAAAAGCCCTTGTCCTGGACGACGGGGAGACGAAGCTCGCCATCGTCACAACGGACCTCGTCGGAATTCCCCCTGGCTTCGCCGGGGAGATAAAGTCGATCGTGCGGCGGAAAACCGACATCCCGGAGGAGAACGTCATAATCTGCGCATCCCACACCCATTTCGGACCGGCCCTCAGGAGGCTCAACTACCTCCCCGAGGAGGCGCAGGAGGAGTTCCACGAGAGCTACGTTCAGAACGCGGCGAGGCTCATCGCCGGGGCTATCAGGGTCGCCAACGGCTCTTTGAGGGATGCTAAGCTGGGCTGGGGGAGAGGAGAGGCGCCGCAGCTGGTCTTCAACAGGAGGACGAAGCGCCCCGACGGGAAGGTGGTGATGTCCTGGAGGCCTCCGAAGCCCGAGGAGGCGAGGGAGCTGACCTTCGGCCCCACCGACCCCGAGGTCGGGGTCATCAGGGTCGACGATGCGGAGGGCGGGCCGATGGCGACCATCATCAACTTCGCCTGCCACCCCGTCTGCGGCGTCGACAGGCTATACGCCATCTCCGCCGATTATCCGGGATACGCCATGAAGGTGGTCGAGAAGGTGAGAGGGGGGATGTGTATGTTCTCGCTGGGATGCGCGGGAAACATCGTCCCGATAGAGCGCGAGGGGGATGCACGCAGATGGATAGGGACGGCGCTCGGGGCCGAGGTCCTCAAGGTCGCGGAGGGGATCGAGACCGAGGCGGAGGTGAAGCTGGATGTCAAAAGCAGGACCATCAAGCTCCCGCTCAAACCCCTCCCCACCCCTGATGAGCTAAGAAGGGAGGTGGAGGAGACCGAGAGGGCGATAGCGGAGGCGGAGCGTAAGGGGGCGCCATATCCTGAGATAAGCGCCCTGAGAGGGAAGCTTCAGAAGGCGAAACGGTCTCTTCTCATCGCCGAGGAGACCGGCGGGGAGAGGGAGGTCGAGACGGAGATCAAAGCGGTTCGGCTGGG
>QNBQ01000046.1 GCA_003645735.1 Candidatus Poribacteria bacterium | reverse complement strand
TGCGGCCGAGGTGGACGATCTGTTCAAGGTCCCAAACGAGATAAAGCAAGCGCACTTCGATGACGCCTGGACGCAGCCCGACCCGCAGATAATCGTTCTGGCGACGATAAACGCGGGGCAGGACCTGGGGATAGGGCTGTTGTTGTATGGCAAGGGCGCCTATATCATCACGAGCCTGGAGAACGAGACGGCCTCGGATGTTTCGATAAACGCGCCGATGATGGAGAACCTGCTTTATTATGCCGTCAACTTCCTGCCGACGATTCTGACGCCGGTGGAGCCTCTGGAGAAGCTGCCGGTTGTGTGGGGAGAGCTGAAAGAGGCGAGGATGTGAGCTCAAGGCGGGGGCTATCGCCCCCCGCCCCTCATAAACCTCCGGATCAGCTCCCGATGTTCCGGGAATTCATCGGCGAGGCTAGGGGAAGCCAGCTCGAAATCCTCGAACTCAAACCCTGGGGCGACCGTGCACCCGACCAGGCTCCACTTCCCGCCCTCAGCTACCCTCGCCCCCTGCCAAGCGCCGGCGGGGACGAGAACCTGTGGAACCTCACCCGAAAGCAGATCGCTGCCCAGCCGAGCGAGCCTCGCCTCTTTCCCCTCTAAAATCAACAGCTCCAGCGGATCCCCCGCGTAGAAATGCCAGATCTCATCCGACGCCACCCTGTGCAACGCCGATACCTCCCCCGCGGTCAGGAGGTAATATATCGCCGTGCAAACGCATCTCGGCCCCCTGTATCGATCGGGCAGGGCGTCCGGGGGGATGATCAGATCGGAACGATACGTCTCCCTGTAAAACCCGCCCTCCGGGTGAGGACGGAGCTGAAGAAGCTCGATGAGCTCCCTCACCTCCCGATCCATAGGCGGCTCCCTCCCATCCGGTCCGCTCACCCCAAAAACTTCAACGTAAGGTCCAGATAGTCGTCCGATTCGACGGCTACGGTTCTCTCATCGACCCTCTCGGCCCACGGATGGAAGCTACAGAAGCGATCCGCCAGCTCCGCCTCCCTGTATCTCCTCACCGCCCGATAGGGCGGATCGAGGCGAACCGGCTCGATCTCCCTCAGCTTCCCCATCGCCCTCCTGGCCGCCTCCCTGATGATCTTTCGAGCGACGGGCGGCGGCTTACAGATGGCGGCTGTTTTGTTGAGGCCGACCTTCACCACGGCGGCTTCGATCTGAGGGACATAGCCTCTCGCCTCGGCGCAGGCTTTATCGTCGCCCGTGATCAGTATAGCCGGCATCCCGAAATAACCGGCCAGGTAGATATACCACCCTATCTCCCCTATGGGTCGATCGTTCAGCCTGCACTCCTCTATGCCCTTATGCGACCAGCTGTGGGCCAAGTTGGCCCCCTCCGTCCCCTCCATGGCGTGATGCGCGAACAGGACGAGGGCGTCCCATCCCTTATCCATCTCGAAGGGGGGCCTTATAGGCCGACCTAAAAGCAGGTCGACCTCCTCCCTTATCGCCTCCACATCGAGCCCGCCGGGGCCGTGGCCGTCTACAACTAGTATCTCCCCGGCTCCCCCCTCCCTCAACCCCCTTATCAGCGCGTTTAGCTCTTCGGAGGCGAGCCGGATCGACCTCCGATAGTTCGGCCCGTCGGGGGCGCAGTCGGCGTCGAAGCTCACAACCCCGCTCACCCCCTCCAAATCGCAGAGGACGTAAATCCGCCTGCCGTTCATCGGGTCACCTCCCGGCGATTGGCGAAGGGGCGCTTTCAAGCGCCCCGAACGGATCCTCACTTCACAGCGACCGATGTCCCCGTCCTCGCGGACTTATAGATGGCGTCGAATATCTTGCTCGTCCAGATCACCTCCTCAGGCGGGACGGGCGACGGCAGCCCCTCCCTTATCGCCTTGTGGAACGCCTCGAACTCCCCGGGCGCTTTTTGAATCTCCTTCGGTATCTCCGGCTCAAAGGAGATCATCTCCCCGCCCTTATCCGTGTAGACCCTGAAGGGGCTGAAAGTGGCGCCGGCTTTATCGCCCATGAAGAAGGTCGTCCCGGTCCCCTCCACGTGCGACGCCCAGGCCGTCTCCAGCGTGATCGTCAGCCCGTTTTCGAACTTGATCACCCCCATGGCGAAATCCTCCACATCGAACTGCTTGGGATCCCACTTCCCCCACGGGTTGATGACGTCGGCCCGGTTTCCGAACTTGGTGGCGATCGACCCGAACGCCCTGACCGGCCTGGGATAGCCCAGTATCCACAGCAGCACGTCCAAGACGTGCACGCCGATATCTATCAACGGCCCGCCGCCGGCCATCTTTTTGGTGATGAAGGTGGGCGACGCCGGAATCCCCCTTCTCCGGAGGGCGATCGCCCTCCCGTAGTAGGCCTCGCCGAAGAACCCCTCCTGGTAGAGCTTCCTCAGGGTCATCATCCGCTTGTTGAACCTGGATTGAAGGCCTATCTGGAGGATCTTCCCCGTGCGCTGGGCCGCTTCGAGCATCGCCTGGGCATCCCTGGCGTTTCCGGCCATGGGCTTCTCACACAGCACGTGCTTCCCGGCCTCCAGCGCGGCTATGGTAGGGGCGGCGTGGAAGTTGTTGGGAGTGCAGACGCTGACGGCGTCCAGCTCGTCCATAGAGATCAGATCCATGTAGTCCTTGAAGTAGTAGGGGATATCGTGTTTCCGGGCGAACGCCTTCGCCTTCTCCTCAACGATATCGCAGACGGCTATGACCTCGACCCCCTTCACCGAGCGGTGGCCTGGGAGATGCTTTCCGGCGGCTATCCCGCCGGCGCCGATTATCCCAACCCTTATCTTCTTGACCCTTCTCCTCCGAGCGCTCATCGCCGCTCCTCCGTTGGGGAAGTCGATTTCGGGCGAGATTTTATTCGGCATGAGAGGTGGATGTCAAGGCCCGGTCGATGTGCTAAAATAAAGCGACGTGATCACCCGGCGAGGTGACGTGATGGAGTTAAGGGATCTGGAATGGCCGGTTTTGACGCGATATGAGGGCGAACATCTCGCCCGGATCGCCTTCCCCCTCGGGGGCATAGGGACGGGAACGGTGAGCCTGGGGGGAAGGGGCGATCTCAGGGACTGGGAGATAATGAACAGGCCGTCCAAGGGGTTCAGGCCGCGCGACACCTTCTTCGCCATATGGGTTAAGCCCGAAGGCGGCCAGGCCCTGACGAGGGTTTTGGAGGGGCAGATCCCGCCGCCTTATGACGGCCAGTTCGGTGTTGAGGAGCCGGTTGCGGGTCTCCCGCGGTTTAGAAAGGCCGTCTTCGAAGCCGCCTATCCCCTGGCCCGGATCCGCCTGACCGATCCGTCCGTCCCGATAGAGGTCGTGATGAAAGCCTTCAACCCCCTCATCCCTCTGGATCCGGACCGATCCGGCCTGCCGATCGTCCTCTTCAGGTTCGTCCTTTCGAACCCTTCCCACCTGCCGGTGGAAGCCTCCATCTGCTTCAGCATCGACAACTTCATCGGATACGACGGCGTCGAGGGGGAGGCGAAGGGGAACCTGATCGAATACAGGGAGGAGGGGGAGGTTAAGGGGATGTTCCTCCATTCGGAGGGCGTCCCCGAAAGCTCGCCCCAATGGGGGACGATCGCCTTCGCAGCGCTGGACGGGGAGGTGAGCTACAGGGATTGGCTGGGCGAGAGGGCGTGGAGGACGGATCTTCTGGACTTTTGGGACGATTTCTCGGAGGACGGCGAGCTGAACTGGCACCGGGAGCCAGGCTCGGCACACGCCTCCCTCGCAGCCCGGCGTATCATCCCGCCGCACGGGAGGGAAACCCTGAACTTCCTCCTCGCCTGGCATTTCCCAAACAGAACGGCGAGAGCCTGTGGCTGGGGAACCTGGCCGGGGGAAAAGGAGGGATATGTCGGCAACTACTATGCCCGGAGGTTCAGGGACGCCTGGGATGTGATCGTCAAAACGGTCGAGGAGCTGCCGGAGCTTGAGAGGAGAACCGTTGAGTTCGTGAGGCTGATCTGTTCGAGCACGCTTCCACAGCCGGTGAAGGAGGCCGCGTTGAACAACTTGTCCGCTCTGAGGACCCAAACCTGCTTCAGAACGGCCGATGGCCGTTTCTTCGGGTTTGAGGGCTGTAGGGACAAATCGGGATGTTGTTTCGGCTCCTGCACACACGTCTGGAACTACGAGCAGGCGACGGCCTTCCTCTTCCCACAGCTGGCCAGGTCGATGAGGGAGGTTGAGTTCAAGTTCAGCACGACCGAAGAGGGGGCTATGGCCTTCCGGACGCCCCTTCCCCTGAAAAAGGCGGAGGGGAGGGTGAGGACGGCCGCCGACGGCCAGATGGGATGCATCATGAAGCTCTACAGGGAGTGGAGGTTTTCGGGGGATGACGGGTTTCTGAAGGAGATGTGGCCGGCCGCCAAGAAAGCCCTCTCCTTCGCTTGGAGGCCCGGCTCCTGGGACGCCGATGAGGACGGCGTCATGGAGGGCGAGCAGCACAACACCTACGACGTGGAGTTCTACGGGCCAAACCCGATGATGGAGTGCTGGTATCTGGGGGCGCTGAGGGCGGCCGAGGTGATGGCGGCTTACTTGGGCGATGAGGGGTTCGCCGCCAAATGCAGAGAGCTTTTCGAGCGGGGGAGCAGATGGACGGACGAGAACCTCTTCAACGGCGAATATTACGAGCAGAGGATCGATCCGAACCATCCCGATTACCAGTTCGGATCGGGCTGCCTCATAGATCAGCTGGTGGGCCAATATATGGCGCACGTGGTCGGGCTAGGATACCTGCTGAAGCCCGGGAACGTGAGGACGGCGCTGAGGTCGATCTACAGATACAACTTCAAAGGCGGCCTTCACAACCACTGGAACGTGATGCGGACGTTCGCGTTGAACGACGAGTCAGCGGTGCTGATCTGCACCTGGCCCAGGGGAGGGAGGCCCAAGAGGCCTTTCCCCTACTTCAGCGAGGCCATGACCGGGTTTGAATATCAGTTCGCCGTTCACCTGATCTATGAGGGGATGGTCGAGGAGGGTTTGAAGGTGATAGAGGCGATAAGGAGGAGGTATGACGGGCGGAGGAGGAACCCGTGGGACGAGGCCGAGTGCGGCCATCACTACGCGAGGGCGATGGCGAGCTGGGGCGCGATTTTGGCGCTCTCGGGCTATCGATACGACGGGGTTCTCAAGGAGATGAGGTTCGCGCCCAAAGTGAGCGCCGACGATTTCAGGGTCTTTTGGTCGTCGCCTAGGGGCTGGGGATGGTATGAGCAGAGGGTTTTCGGGGGGAAACTTGAGGCGGGGATATCGGTGAGCTTCGGGGAGGTGGGGATAAAAAGGTTGGGCCTGCCCCGGGCGGTCGAGCCGGGCGAGGTGAAAGCCTGGGCAGGGGGAGAAGAGGTGAAGCTTGACGTGGAAGTTTCGGGAGAGGGGATCGTCCTGACCTTCGATCAGCCCTTAGAATTGAAGGAGGGGACATCGCTCCGGGTAAGCATCGCGCCCAGGTGAATCTTGACAACTCATCCGTTGTGGTGTAAACTGAGACTCAGGGAGATCAAACTCTCGGGAGGAGGAGATCGATGCGGAAGGCAACGATAACGCTTTTCATCCTGGCCGGGGCCGGGTTAGCCCTCGCGTTGAGTATGACATCGATGAGCGGATGCACGGGAGGAAAAGCGCTGAGCTCGCTGCCGCCGGTCTTCCCGCTTGATGAACAACCCCCCGGGGCGAAGGTCGATCCCAAAACGAACACGATAACGATCACCAAGGAGAACATAACGGTCTCCGCCAGATACTGGAGGAAGTATGAGCTCGACAGGAGGTTCAACGTCGGCTCCATGACCTCTCCGTTCTACTACAAGGAGGACTGGAAGCAGAGCGAGAAACTCGACGTCTACTACATCACCGTTCAGAACAACAGAGAGGATACGATCGAGCTGGACATAAACAACTGCTATGTCGAGGACAACAGGCAGAACAGATACGTGTCGTTCGATTACGACCAGCTCGTCGAGAGGTTCAGGCTGAAGAGGATGATGGACATCACCGTCAGAAACGGCCTCAAAAAGGCGAGGGAGATCCTGCTGGAGATGAAGATAGGCGAGGACAAGAGGATAGCCCCGGGCGAGAAGGTCGAGGGCTTCCTCCCCTTCGCGATGTCAGTTCTGAGGGCGGAGAAGCTCTACCTCCACATACCGATCCTCATCATCCCGAAGGATCCGACCGAAAGATCGCGCCTGGTCGAGTTTGTCTTCAACTTCGGCCACGACATGGCCATCAGGCTCGCCCAGCCGGCCACGGTGAGGTTCTGAGGCCCGCCGAAAGTTTGAAGGGGGAGGGTTGACCCTCCCCCGGAAACACTCACCAATACCTCTTCTCCTCAACCCATCTGTGCCACCTTCTGCCGAGCGTTATGCCCTGCTCGACCAGCGGATCCTGTGAAAGCCCGTTTTTCTCCATCATCCGCTTTATCCATCCCTCAAGCTCCGCCTCCAGCTTCTCGGCCACCTCCCACCTTTCGAGATAGATGTTGTTCAGCTCCTCGGGATCGGTTTTGAGGTGGTAAAGCTCCCTCATGGGCATGTTGTGCAGATCGGGCTCCCGGGCGGCTATCAGCTTGTATTCATCCGTCCTTATCGCCCATTTGGCCTGCCAAGTGCACTCCTGCGTTATGATCCTCGAATAGATCGGCTCGTCGCTTTCCCCCCTCAGGTAGGGGAGCAGGCTTTTGCCCTCCATCGAGTCGGGGATCGGTATGCCGGCCGCATCCAGGATCGTGGGGGCCAAATCGACGTGCTGGACGAAATGGGGCACCCTTCTGCCGCCCGTCACCCCGCCGGCCCTCCACCTGAAGATGAGGGGCGTGTGGATGTTCCCCTCGTAAAGGCCGTGGTGGTCGAAGAAGACGTCGTGCTCCCCCAAAAGCTCGCCGTGATCCGAGGTGACGATCACCATCGTGTCGTCCGCCACGCCGCACTTTTCAAGCGTTTCGAGCAGCTTTCCCACGGCCATATCGGCGTAGTAGATCTCCGCGTCGTAAAGCGCCCTGATGTAATCGGCGTCCGTCACCTCCCTGTCGTCCTCCTTCAGCTGCGAAAACCAGCTCTCCCTCCACCACTCCCCGAACGGCTGTCTCCAGAGGGGCTTCAAGCTCTCGTTCGAGGGGTCGAAGGGGTCCCCGTCGTAGAACTTCCTCCTCAGCTCGGGCGGGGGAAGGTAAGGGGTGTGGGCGTCCCAGTAGTGGACGAACATGAAGAACTTCTCCTTGTGATGTGCTTCGAGCCACGGGATCGCCCTGGAGTTTATCGTCTCCGCGTCGACCGTGTGGAGGTATTTGGAGCGGTGGCTGGGGTCGATGTAAAACTCGAAGCCGCGGGCGAACCAGCTCTTCATCCTCCAAAGGTTTGAAACGGCGCACGTCGTGTAACCGTGTCTCTGAAGTATCGACGGCAGCCAGGGGGATTTGGGGTTTATCTCCTTCGTTCCGCCATGGGTCACTATCCCGTGGGTGATGGAGTATTGGCCGGTGAAGATGGTCGTGTAGGATGGCTGGGTCGGTATTCCGGGGGTATACATCCTCTCGAAAAGCACCCCCTCCCCGGCGAGCCTATCCAAGTTCGGGCTCGTCTCATACCTGTATCCGTAACAGCTCAGATGATCGGCCCTCACCGTGTCCAGGGCTATCAATAACACGTTCATGGCCGACCCTCCTCTCGATTTTCGGGAGAGATGATATCGAAGGCCGGCGGGCGGTGTCAACGATCGATCAGGCTCCGCGCTCACATCTCGGCTCGAAAAAGCGCCGAGTTTCTCGATCAAATCATCCCCCAGCCTCACAGGATTTTCCAACCCCCGTTTACAGCCGGTCCGCGTTCCGGGTAGAATTATATCACACCACAACTCAGCTGCTCGGGAGGGGGCCGATGAGGATACTCTATCTCGATCTGGACACGCTTCGGGCGGATCACCTGGGATGTTACGGCTATCACAGGAACACCTCGCCCAACATCGACGCCGTGGCGCGCGAGGGGATCAGGTTCGAGAACTGCTACGTCTCGGACGCTCCATGCCTCCCATCGCGGGCCGCGCTCTTCAACGTGCTTTTCGGGATACACACCGGCGTGGTAGGGCACGGAGGTACGGCGGCCGAAATGAGGATCCAAGGGGCCGAAAGGAGGTTCAACTGGGGACCTCAACGGGCCTCATGGGTGATGGCCATGCGTCAGCTGGGCATGTACACCGTCTCGATAAGTCCGTTCGCCGAAAGACATTCGGCATGGTGGTTCTATCACGGGTTCAACGAGATGTACAACCCGGGCAAACGAGGAGGGGAGAGGGCGGACGAGGTCGCACCTATAGCGTTGGAGTGGATAGAGAGGAACGGTGAAAAGGATAACTGGTTCCTCCACATCAACTTCTGGGACCCCCATACCCCCTACCGCACCCCTCTTGAATACGGCAATCCGTTTGAGGATTCACCCCCACCTTCCTGGTACACGGAGGAGATAAGGAGAGCACACTACGAGAGTTACGGTCCTCATAGCGCCCGGGAGCCGTTCGGATGGAGAGCGGGATCGGCCTCTCCGAGGATGCCCGCAGAGATCGGGTCCATGGAGGATTACAAGATGTGGATCGACGGATATGACACGGGCATAAAGTACATGGACGACCACATCGGCCAGATCCTGGACGCTTTGGCGCACAAAGGGGTGCTGGAGGAGACAGCGGTGATAATA
>QNBQ01000045.1 GCA_003645735.1 Candidatus Poribacteria bacterium | reverse complement strand
TCCTAAGGAGCCTCGAAGGGCGGTCACCTGACCGCCCTTCGCCCTCCAGATCCCTACCTCCTCACGAAGAACCTGCGCTTGATAACCTTCCTCATCCCGTCCTTCTCGATCTCGACCGTCACCTCCTCGCCCGAAGCCGTGGCCACGAACCTCCCGTTTCTGACCGCGACCTCCCTCCCGTTCACCTTGACCGCTGCGCCCTCCTCGACGGCGCCCCTCACCTCGATGACGATCGGCCCCGGTATGAGCTCGCTGCCCTCCATCGGGTAGGTCTCCACCACCGCATACGGCCTCTGATAGATCGAGATGATCTCCTCGATGATCCCATCCCTGGCCTCGATCAGATCGAGGGCGGAACCGCAATCGGCGAACCCCCTCACGACCCTCCGGCACAGCTCCCTGCTCCTCCTCGAAGGGTCGAACTCGCCCGTAACGCCCAGCCTCTCGATGATCTCCCTCGTCCTGCTTTCGAGCAGCACCAGATACTCGTAATCCTCGATGCCGTCCCTCATGACGTCGAATCTGATAGAGCTTAAGGGCCCTTCCCTTCCGGGGTAGACAATATGGGTGTCGCCCGGGGGCAGGTTCGGCGCCGGCTCGCCGAACGGATCGTCCCTCCAGAAGTTCAAACCCCAGTGCAGGAACCCCTTAAGATCGTAGGCGTAGTTTATCCAGTGGAGGACCCTCGTCTTGACCAGCGGGTAGTCGAGGAACCTGTTCGGGAAGAAGCCGAACGGGTGGCAGCAGGTGTAAAACCACAGCTCCGCGCCCCTCTCACGCGCCCTCTCGAAAAGCTCCCTCCACGTCGTGAAATAGTTCAGCTTCGGAACCCAAACCTCCAGATACCCCTCGAAATCCGTCCCCTCTATCGCGTCTATCCTCCTCAGCTTTGGTGCGTATCGGGCGACGAACTCGGAGGCCCTCTTCCAGGAGTCGATGTTCGAGACGGAAGGCTCGTCCGAGATGTGGATCATCGCCTTATCAAGCCATCCCCTCTCCTCCAAGTGCCTCTGAAGCGCCGAGAGCAGCGGCCCCAACCCCTTTTCGGGCGGCAGGGAGACCTTCTCGCCCGTCTCCCTGTCGATCGCCGTCACGTTCGATAAAACCACCTCGGTCCCCCACCCCGATTTGGGGTGTGCGACGTGCGATATCTCGATCCTCCCCTCGACGCCGGCCTCCATGAACGTCTCGACGAACCGGTCGAAGAGGGAGAAATCGAAGGACAGCTCATCGCCCTCCTTGTAGACCCTCACCAGGCTCCAGGGGACGAGGAAGACGCTCTGGCGGTGTTCGGCCATGAGCCGGGCGTATTTGGAGAGGATCTCGAAGAACTCGTCCGACCAGAGCTTCACGCCGTGGGCTTTGGCTATGTTGCCGACGCTGAACCAGTTGGTCACGAGCAGATGTCTTTCATCCGGCAGCTCGAAGGGCAGCACCTCGACCTCCACGGGCAGCTCGCCCCTCCCCTCCTCGCATATCACCTCAACCCTCCCCTCATACGTTCCGGGCGGCGTCCCCTTGGGGACGTGGACGGTTATCCAGACCGGCTGGGATTTGCCCTTTTCCAAGTCGATCTCCTCGAGATCCAGAAGCGGATCGGGCACGCGGCAGGGGGCCTTCCTCTCCAGCTCGTAATCCGGCGTGTTGGGGGTGTTCCTCGAAAGCGGTATGAACCCCACGAAGTTGGCCCTTATGCTCTCCGGGGGTATGACGCCCCCGTCCGGACCCCTGAGCTCGCCGATCCTCACCCTGACCCTTCTGAGATCCCTCTTGGCGGTTATGACGAGCTGGGCCGATTCATACTCGTTCTGGGCGCATTTGATGCTTATAAGCCCAACCCCCTCCTCAGGAGATGTCTCCTCGAAGACCCTCGTCAGCGAATCGACCGCCCATAGATCGAAGGGCAGATCCCCGATCGCGGCCATCCCTTCACCTCCCCGACGTTTTTCCCAGAGTCTACCAAGGATCAAGGTTCGGGTTCAAGACCCGAGGCTCGGGGGAGAGATGGGGGCTCAGCCCCTCACCTCCGCTGAGGAGGGAAGATCCTTTTATCGCCGGCGGAGGTAGACCTCCTCCCCGCCCACCCCTTTTCCACCGTAGCCAAACTTCGCAGGTTAACAGGTCCCCTGGAAGATCGGCGGCTGCCCAACTTGTTGAGACCGCCCTTCAACAGTCCTTCTTGCATATCTGTTTGGAATTTGGTATGATTTATTTTCGACCAAAAGAACTTTTTAGTCGAATGTTTGACAAGGGGATGGGGGCATTTCCGTGAAGGTCATCCGGCATAGGCGATGTGATCGCGACCGCGTCCATGCTTGAGCTGCTGGATACTTCAGGCTCACATCATATTCGGTGCCCTGCCCGAAGGCGCAAGACGGCTCTTCGAAGCATGAAGGTTAGGTTCCTTCCAAACATGGAGTGCGATGTCGAGCCGAAATATGTCCGTCTAAGGAGGCCCCAGCTGAAGAGATCCCCCCTGGGAAGGAGGTTCGGGAGATGAAGGTTCTTCTGGTGAATCCGCCTTTTCCGAGCGGGGTTTATAACGCCTTGAACATGTCACTGCCCCCGATGGGGCTCATGTATGTCGCCTCGGTTCTCAGGGAGGGAGGCCACGACGTCAAGCTCGTGGACCTCACGGTTAAAGGTCAGAAGGTCGACCTATCGGAGCCGGATATCATCGGCATATCAGGCTGCACCCCTCAATATCCATTCGGGCTGGAGCTGGCCAGGAGGGCGAAGGAAGAGGGGAAGGTCGTCGTCATGGGGGGACCACACGTCACCTTCACCGCTGAGGAGACGCTTAAGACCGGACTGGTGGACTTCGTGGTGAGGGGCGAGGGCGAGATGACGATGCTGGAGCTTGTGGACGCCCTCCAGGGAGGGAGGTTCGATCCGTCAAAGATCCCCGGCATCTCATGGCTTGATAGGGAGACAGGGCGTGTCGTCCATAACCCCGACAGACCTCCCGTGATGGATCTCGACTCCCTCCCCTATCCAGCAAGGGATCTCGTTGGGATCAGGGAGAACTACAACACCTACCTCAAGAGGACGAAACTTTCAACTCCCATCATAACGAGCAGAGGCTGCCCTTTCAGATGCTCCTTCTGCGTGGTGCCCAGGATGAACGGGAGGATCTGGAGACCCAGGTCGCCCGAGGCGGTGGTGGACGAGATAGAACACGTCGTGGAGGAATACGGGTTTGAGGGGATAATCTTCACGGACGACAACTTCACCGTCAGGCCGGAGAGGGTCAAACGGATATGCGATCTGATCATCGAGAGGAAAATCGATATAGCCTGGTGGTGTATGTCCAGGGCCGACACCATCCTCAAGAACGAGGATATGGTCGAGAGGATGGCTGAGGCGGGCTGCTGCACGATCTTCATCGGCTTTGAAAGCCCGAACCCCGAAACGCTCAAGTTTTACCACAAGAAGACCTCACCCGACGTGAACGAAAGGGCGATCGAGCTGCTTAGAAAACACGGCATTCAAACCCTCGGCTCATTCATACTCGGCGCCCTAAACGAGGGGAAGGAGGAATGTGAGAGGACGATCGAATACGCGTTAAGGCTCGATCCTGAGCAATGTCAGTTCTCGATCCTTACCCCATACCCCGGAACGGAGATCTTCGATATGGTCAAGGACAGGATAAAGGTGAGGGATTGGACGAAATATGACTGCGTTCATGCGGTCTTCGATTCGGATCGGCTCACCGCTAGGCAAAAGGAGAAGCTGCTCAGAAAGGCCTACAGGAGGTTCTATTTGAGGCCCCGAAGAATTTTTAACTTTTCCAAGATCGGGCCGAGCGCGAAGACCGTCTGGTTGATCCTCAGGTATT
This sequence comes from Candidatus Poribacteria bacterium, assembly GCA_003645735.1. Classification (GTDB taxonomy): domain Bacteria; phylum Poribacteria; class WGA-4E; order B28-G17; family B28-G17; genus B28-G17. The sequence goes on along the minus strand of QNBQ01000045.1, from coordinate 4,845 downwards.
TCTTCTCCCAGCTCCGTAAAGGCGGAAAATCGTTATGGAAAAGCTGCTCCTCCATCTACGGCAGATAAAAAGCGAGGGAGAGCGGCTCTTAACGGTCGGTGAGAGATTTAAGCCGTGGAGAAGCTTGCTCCATCTGACAGCGGGTGTGGCCTCGGTTCTGATCCTTCTCATCTCAAAAAACGGGGTAATAGCCGCCCTGGGATCGGCGTTGAGCCTGGCGCTTTTGTTCGAGGCGATTCGTCTGAGGAATGAGAGAGCAAACAGATGGTTCACGCTCCGGTTTCGCATGCTGGTCAGAGAAGAGGAGGAGGGGAAGGTTGCTGGACACGTCTATTTCCTCATCGGCGCGCTGGCGACGGCGATTATCTTCAGGAGGGAGATAGCTGCCACAGCGATCCTCTTCCTCGCCGTCGGGGATGTGGCAGGGGTTGCGGCGGGGTCCATATTGGGCGAGCTCAGACTGTGGAGGGGGAAGACGGTTGAAGGGGTAATCGCCTGCTTCGTCTCCTGTCTGATAATCGGGCTCGTTCCGACCTCCTTTTGGGGCGTGGATTTTAAAAGGGTTGTCATCGGAGCAGCGGTTGCCGCGCTTGCCGAGCTGGCCCCTATACCCCCGGACGACAACCTCACCATCCCGCTCCTATCCGGGGCGGCGATGACACTGATTTGAAGGAGGAGAGCGATGAATCTGAAATTGAAGATGTTTGAGAAGCTCGCCTCTTCTTCCCCTGTGAGGTCGCTTCTCAGAAGCCTCACAGAGGGCGAGAACCCCCCTCTTGCGAGGATGCTTTTCCCTGAGAGGGGTGACGGGAAGTTCAGCCTCAAGGAGAGGGCAGAGCTCCGGCTGCTCCTCCTCACCCTCCACCTCTTCCAGAGGGAGCTCCACACCGATCGATTCGTCAGCTCCGTGTTGAGCTCCCAGCTGTATAGGAGGATGCTGTTTTTGGGGGTTAAGACCCTCGGGTCTTACGGCCTCAACCGCCCCCAGACGCTTGCGGCGCCGATCATGATCGTCTGGAACTTCACGAACGCCTGTAACCTGAGGTGCAGACATTGCTACCAGTGGAGGGGGAGGTCGTTATATCCGAACGAGCTCTCTCTCGACGAGAAGCTGAACGTCGTCGATCAGGTGGCCGATATGGGGGTAGCGATACTTGGGATATCGGGAGGGGAGCCGCTGGTGAGCCCGCACCTCATCCCCATCATCCGGCACGCCAAGGAGAGGGGGTTGTGGGTCACCGTAGCCACAAACGGAACCCTCCTGAGCGAGGAGATGGTTGGGAAGTTGAAAGAGGCGGGGGTGGATTACCTGGAGGTCTCCCTGGACAGCGCCGATCCCCGCAAACACGACGCCTTCAGAGGCGTGGAGGGGAGCTGGCGGAAGACAGTTGACGGGATCAAGAGGGCTGTGAAAGCCGGGATGGATGTGGGGATAGCATCCACGATAACCAAGCTGAACCTGGATGAGCTCGACGATCTATATCATCTGGCCCTCTCCCTGGGCGTCAAAAAATTCTTCGCCTTCAACTTCGTCCCGACGGGCAAGGGAAGGGAGTCCGCTTCGATAGACCTCTCTCCTCAGGAGAGGGAGGAGATGCTGAGGAAGATCTACGGTTATATAAACGAGAAGAGGATAGCGGTATGCGCCACGGCGCCTCAGCTCGCCAGGGTCTGCTATACATCGCCCGATATCCCCGTCGTCATGCACTATACGATGAAGACGAGGAGCAGATCGGCCAAACACGTGGCCGAATACCTGGGAGGATGCGGGGCCGGGAGGGCATACTGCTGCGTTCAGCCCGACGGGAAAGTGACCCCGTGTGTTTTCATGGAGGATCTGGTGGTGGGAGATCTGAGGGAGCGGAGTCTGAAGGAGATATGGGAGGAGGCCGATGTTTTCAAGATACTGAGGGACAGGGAGAACCTGAAGGGACACTGTAAGGTGTGCGAGTTCAGGGATATATGCGGTGGATGCCGAGCCAGGGCATACGCCTATTTCGGCGACCCTACCGCTCCCGATCCGGGATGTATAAACAACAGGGAGGCTTGGAATGAGATCATAGGCGAGGCGGTCGATAAAATCCAAATCGGCGAAGGAGGTGAAAGGGAATGGTTATCCGCCGGCTCTTAAGCTTGATTAAGGAGGTCAAATCCTCGGAGGCGGCCCGACATCTGGAAAACGCCAGGCGAGAGGTGCTCCTGGCGGTTAAATCCGCCGTGAATGCGGCGATCGATGCCGCGCTTGGAGAAGAGAGGAAGGGTGAAGGGGTTCAGTAAGGTATACAGGGACATAGGGCGGTATCGGCAGATACTGAAGGTTCTGGCCAAATACGGGTTCGACGATCTCATAAGCTCCGTCAAACGGAGGTGGAGGGCCCCTAAGGGGATAAAGGATCTCGGGAGGGCTGAGCGGGCGAGGCTGGCGCTTCAAGAGCTGGGACCGACCTTCATAAAACTCGGCCAGATGCTCAGCATGCGCCCCGACCTGATCACCCCTGAATTCGCCGAGGAGTTCAAAAAGCTCCAAGACGAGGTTCCGCCGTGCGATTTCGAGGAGATCAAAGGGGTGCTGGAGGAGGAGCTCAAAGCTCCCCTGGAGTCCAAGTTCTCCCGCTTCGACCCTCTCCCCATAGCCGCCGCCTCGCTCGCCCAAGTTCATAAGGCCGAGATTAACGGTGAACCTGTGGCGGTTAAAGTCCAGCGCCCCGGCATCAGAAGGGTGATCGAGACGGACATAGATATCCTCCTCCAGATAGCCGGGATAGTGAAGAGACGGCTCGGCGACGAAGCGCCCTTCGATCCCGTTGGGATCGTGAACGAGTTCGCCAAGAGCATCTATCGAGAGCTGGATTTCACCAGAGAGGCGAACAACATGCTCCGGTTCGCCCGGAACTTCCAGAACGACCCCACCGTCTACGTTCCTAAGGTATACTGGGAGCTGACCACAAGGAGGGTTCTGACGATGGAGTTCGTGGACGGGATCAAGATCTCAGATGTGGAGAGATTCGAGTCGCTGGGGCTGGACAGGAGAACCGTGGCCCTAAACGGCGCCAAAGCCGTCCTGAAGGAGATCTTCGAACATGGCTTCTTCCACGCCGACCCCCATCCCGGCAACATATTTGTGATCAAGGGTAACGTCATCGTCCCGGTGGATTTCGGCATGGTGGGCAGATTAACCTCCAAGGAGATGGAGTCGCTGGGTCGGCTGCTAACGGGGATGGTGTATAAGGACGCCGGATTGATAGTCAGAACGCTCTATCAGCTCGGAATGCTGGAGGAGACGCGGGACACCGACGAGCTGGAGAGGGATATCTCCGATTTTCTGGATAGATACTACAAACGCCCGCTTTATCAGCTCGACATGAGGGCTATCATGGACGAGTTGATGTGGATCGTCCGATCACACAGGGTGAAGGTGCCGTCAAGCTACACGCTGATGCTCAGGGCGCTGGTGACGATGGAAGGTGTGGGCAGGCTGCTTGACCCCCAGTTCGATATGTTCGCCCTCGCCAAACCCTATGTTCTCAGGATGACCGCCCGTAAGCTGAGCCCGTCCCGGCTTGCCAAAGAGGCGATGGAACTCGCCCGGGATTCCCTCGACCTGGTCAGATCGCTCCCGATCGATGCGAGGGTGATATCTGCCAGGCTCAAAAAGGGCAACTTGAGGATAACGGTGGAGTGGGAGCGGCTGAACATCTTCTTAACGGAGCTCAACAGATCCGTCAACCGGCTCACGTTCGGCCTCATAACCGCCGCCCTGGTTGTCGCCTCGGCTATCGTCATGCACTCCAGTGGAGGGGCGTCAACCCTGGGTGGGATCGGATTGGCCATCTCGTCCATCCTGGGGCTTTGGCTATTGATAACGATCATCAGATCAGGTGGTCTGTGATGAAATGGCTCAGACCGGTAAGCCCAGCTCTCGGCGCGCTTGTGCTCGCCCTTTTCATATTCAAATTCGGCCTTCACCCGATCTGGATGAATTTAAAATCGCTCAAATGGAAGTTCGTGCCGATCCTCGTGTTATGCCTTTCATATGAATCGCTTAACACAGGGGCATGGTTAACGGTCATCGGAGCTGAGCGCAGGGTAAAGTTCCTCAAGCTGTTTAAAGCTTGGCTTGCGGGGGAGGCGATCAACGCCACGATACCGCTTATGAGCCTCGGCGGGGAGCCGTTAAAGGCGGCCCTGATAAGGGATGAGCTCCCTTTCAGCCGCGGAATGGCATCGGTGGTGATAGACAGGACGATCTCCAGCCTCGCCGGGATCCTCTTCGCCATGAGCGGCGTGGCCCTGGGGTTCAGGTATCTCGTCCTCCCGTTGAGGCTTAAGGTGGCCATACTGACAATAACGGTTACCGGGGCGATTTTCATGCTCTTCCTGATATTCGCCCAGCTCCACGCCCCCGGCTCATCGGTGATGAGGGCGCTCAGAAAGGTTAAGCTGGTCAGGAGAGATGTGAAGACCCTTGCCTTCGACGAGTATCTCTCCTCATTTTACCGGGATTATAAGAGCAGGTTCCTCCTGGCTTTGATCATGCATTTATCCGCGAGGATGATAGGGGGGATCCTGGAGACGTGGATCATATTGAGGTTTTGGGACATCAACGTCGGCTTTACCTCCGCCTGGCTCATAGCCTCCCTTACGGTGCTGATCGTCACGCTTTTCGCCTTTCTTCCCTCCGGCCTCGGGGCATCGGAGGGGGGACAGGCGTATATTTTCAAAGCGATGGGGCTCGACCCCACAGTGGGGCTTTCGATGGGAATAGTCAAAAGGCTGAGGAAGATCGCATGGGTTATGATCGGACTGATAATTCTCGCTGGGAGTAAATCGCGTGAAGAGCATTTA
>QNBQ01000044.1 GCA_003645735.1 Candidatus Poribacteria bacterium | reverse complement strand
CCTTCAGCTTGCTCAGGAACCCCTCCCCCTTCCCGTGCAGCACGACCGCCCCGAGCGTCAGCTCGATGTTGTCCCGCGGCGAGTAGCTCAGCTCCGGGACGTAAGCCAGCCCGTAATTCTCGCTCGGATCGTCCCAATCGGTCACGCTCAAAACGAAGCTCAACGGGACGAGCTTCACCTCGTCATCGTGAAACTTCCGCTCAAGCCTGAATGCGAAGTAGTCGTTCAGCTCATCCTTGCCCCTTTCGAACGGAAAGCCGTGGATGTATTGGAAGTTGACGTAGGTGCCGTCCTTAAAGGTGTAATCGCACCCCAGGACGAACTTCAGGTAAGGCTCGTCCTCCAGGACGACCTCCGACCGGGTGGTCGGGCCCTGGGGCGTCGGGAGGGTCGTTTTCATCTCGACCTCCTCGGGCAGGAAGAGCGCGCCCTCGGCCCAGATCCCCACCTTGAACAGCTCGCCGGCCATATCGGCGCCTATGACCTGGATCTTCGGGTAGATCAGCTCCAAAACCCCCTCGACCGGCAGCTCGGGGCCGACGGGCGGCTGGCCCTCTCCCGGGGTAAGGCCGGAGGGCATCCCGCCGGCGGGAAGCTCGACCTCAACTTTGGGCTTGAGCGTCAGCGAGGATTGAATCGGCAGCTTATCCCTGCCGCGGTAATAGCTGACCGAAAGGTCGTAGCCGGCCAGCGTCGTGGAGAGCCTCAGGCCGAAGGATGAGGATTCCTTTAAGCTCGGCTCGGGCAGGGCGATCCTCTCCTCGATCGCCTCGACCTTCAGCCCCGGGATCTCCGGCACCCCCTCCTCCATCAGCGCCCCGATCCACCTCGGCGGCGGAAGGGTCGAAGGGGTAAAGGTCGGGACGAAAACCCCGCTAACCGTCAGATCCGCTCCCCCGAGGCTGGGATACCAGTTGAGCTGGATCGCGTTAACCCCTATCTTCTCGCCGAAGTCGAAGATGTCCTCCAGATCGTCGGGGCAGATGTTGCTCGTCGGGTTGATCTTATCGGCGGTTCCCCAGACGACGATCTGCTTGCCCAGCCTCAGATCGAGGCTCTCCACCAGGAAGCTATAGACGTCCAGATAGGCCTCCTTCAGCTCCACGGCCCAAGGGGAGACCCCCTCCTTCCCCCAGCTCTGCAGATCGGGGAGGGAGGAGATCGTCGGGAACCCGGAGCTTTTGAGCCTCAGGTCGCCCAGGAAATGCAGCCCCTCGGACGGCTCGCCTTCGAACTTCAGGCTTAAAACCGCCCTGTTCCAGGTCAGCTCCCTCTCCTCCTGAACCCTGAGCCTCGTCTCCGTCTTCAGGAAGCCGTTGACGGAGACGTCGGCCCAGGCGACGGCGCATATGACCGATAGGATGGCCGCTATCGCCCATTTCCCCCTCATCTCGCCCTCCTCAGATACCTCGGGGTGAAGATCTTATCGCTCAAGCCGGTGTCGAACTCGATGCTCTCCTGAATTATGACCGTCGAGTGGTTCTCCTTCAGATCCTTCATCTCCATCTCCTTGGCCGTCCAGTAGTTGCCGATCTTGACGATGTCCCTCCTCTCGAGCACCTTCCACAGCTGCCCTTTCTTGTCGTAATATTCGATCTTGACCGAGACGAAGTTGTCCCTCCTCACCCACATCCTCAGCTTGCCGTAATCCTTCTTGACGCCGGGCTTGGGGGTCAGCTCCAGGATGTAGAACTGGTCGGTAGTCTCGACCAGCTTCGGGTTGAAATCCTTCGAGAACCTGAAGGTGCTGAGGTCGTCGTAGGTGAAGTCTGTCCCGGCGAACTTCGTGTTTTTGACGTGGGAGGCTATCCTCCTCACCTTCCTGAAGGCGGGCAGGTAGACGTATTGGACATCGTTGGGCAAGGCCAGGAAGGCTATCCCTTTTTGATCGGCCGGCTCTAAGAAGCGGGTGAGCCTCTTTTCCTCGGGACGGTTCTTCTGGAACGTCTCGGCCTTCCTAAGCTTCTTGTTGCCCTTCGAGTCGATCAGGATCATCTTGGATATCATGTGGATGTCCTTGGGCGCCGTTGAGACCTCGTCGACCTTTTTGAGGATCTCCTCCCCGGTCAGGGCGAACGAGGGGAGGAGCGGGACGCACAGCCCAAGGGAGATGGCCGTTATAATGATGAGCTGAATCGGCCTCATCTTCCCATCCCTCCCTTCATCTTCGGGATTTGGCCTGTTTTCCCGCTGAGCAACAGCATCGCCGGCAGATAGATTATGGCCGCCAGCGCGCTGACGATCATCGTCATGGCCATCATCCATCCGAACCTCCTGACGGGCGAGAGCTGGCCGAACATCAGGACGGAGAAGCCCAGGGCGACGGTGAGGGCGTTCACGAGTATCGCCCTGCCGGTGGTCTTGAGCGTCCTCTCCACCGCCAGCTCCGGATCGGAGAGCTTCTCCAGCTCCAGCTTATATCTGCTGGAGAAGTGGATCGCGTAATCTATGCCGATGCCTATGGCCACTCCCGCGATCATCATCGTCACCAGATCCAGCGCCACCCCGGCGTAGGCCATCACGGCGAAGTTTATCAGAACGGTCAGGGCGATCGGCGAGGAGGTTATAAGCCCCATCCTCACCGATCTGTTCTGGATCGACAGGAGGATGAAGACGAGCAGGAAGGCTATGAGCAGGCTCTGTATCTGGCTTTTAAGCAGGCTGGCATCCAGCCTTTTATAGATGATCAACCCGGATTGGATCATCTCAAACCCCACCTCTTCCCCTTTCAGCCCCAGCTCAGCGGGCACCCCCAGCTCTTTCTCGTTCGCCAGCCACAGGTCGCTTATCAGATCCTCGACGAAATGCGGATCGGATCTCACACGTTCGGGGAACAGGCTCATAAGCTCGGACGCCGCCGTCCGGACCTTAACCCTCCCCAACGCCTCCCCGATCTTGGAGGCGAGCGTCTCGGCGGTCAGCTCGACCGCCTCGGGATCCTCGTTCAGAACCTCGGGGGGGACGTTTTCCTTCAGCAGCGCCAGGCAAGAGGGTTTGTCAGCCCTGCCGAGCGAGACCAGCCTCAACGCCCCCTCCACAAGCGGATCTATAGCCTCCTCGGGCACCATCAGCTCGGACTCCAGCTCGAAATACTCCCTGAGTTCACCCCTCAGCCCGGCGATCTCCTCCTCGGAGGGTTTGACTTCGGATTCAAGCGCCTTTTCAACCTCCGCCTTAAGCCTCGAAAGATCCATCTCAAAACCCGGATCCCTCGCCTTGGCGTCCAGCAGTATGCGTTCAGCTATCTCCCCGTAAAGCCATTCCTTGACCCTTTCCAGCTCGCCGCTTTCGAGCTCCGGGATCCGCACCACCCTCAGCTGGGAAGGCATGCTGGATATGTATCGCTCGACCGCCTCGACGATCCTCAAGCTGATCCCCGTGTCGGATGTGCCCACCTGCGCCTGGATTATCCCTTCGGTTCGATCGTCGTTGACCAGCTGCCGCAATATATCCTTCCCCTCGATGAAGAACCAGAGGTTCGCCACGCCCTCGGCCGTCTCCGGCACCGTATACCGCCCGTTCATCACCCTGTTCATCTCGCAGATCAAATCGGCCACCGACTGGGAGCGGCTGACGTAGGGGAGGGAGTCGAGGAACTTCTCCATCCTTCGCATCTGTTTAAGCACGAAGGGGTTTTTGAGGTCCCCTTTGACGACGATCTGTATCGGCACGGACCCGCCGAACTTCTCCCTCATCATCCGCTCGGACGCCCTCACCGGGCTGTCCTCAGGGAAGTATTCCATCAAGTCGACCTGCCGGTCGATCCTGGGGAGGCCGGCGATCGCGGCGGCTAGGAGGGCGAAGGAGACGGCCGCCAGCATCTTCCTCCGCCTGATGATGAAATCGGCGAGCCTCGACATCGCGCGGGAGAAGAGCCGGCCGTTGACCCTACCTCCGACCCGATGAGCTGGCTTCAAAAACGAGAGGGCCGCCGGTATGAACGAGAGGGAGATGAGCGTCGCGGCGGCGACCCCTATGGCCGTGAAGATCCCCGCATCCGATATCGCCGTGATGTAGGCGCCGATGAAGGAGAGGAAACCGATCATGGTCGTCAGCCCCGCAAGCAATATGGGCGCCCCGACCTCCCCCAGCGCCCTCCTCACCCTCTCCTTCCCGTCGCCCTCTTCCTCCTCGTAGTATTTCGAGAGCAGGTGGATGCCGTAGGCCGTCCCTATGGCTATAAGCAGGACGGGGACAACGTTGGAGACGATCGAAAGAGGGACGTTGAACCAGCCCATTAACCCTATCGCCCAGACCGCGCTCATCAAAACGGCCAGAAGCGGCAGGACGACCCCCCTGGCCGTCCGGAAGCTGAAAAACAGCACCAGCACTACCACAGCCACCGCTATCGGCACCAGCCTCTTTATGTCCCCGACGATCATCTTCCTCGATTCGAGCACGGATATCGGTATGCCGCTGTAGTAGATCTTGACGCCCTTCCCCATCGAATCGGCTATCTCCTTTATCCTGCGCGCCACCTCGGTTTTATCGACTCCCTGTCGGATGCGGCAGACTATCAGCGTGACCTTTCCGTCCTCCGATACGAGCCGTCCTCTGAACATCCTCTTCGACAGAACGTATTCCCTGAGCCGTTTGAGCTCCTCGGGCGAGGAGGGCAGCTCGCCCTTCGGGATGAGATCCCCCACCTCCAAAGTCCCGTCCACCTCACGGATGTCTATCGTGTTGGTCAGGCTTGTCACCGAACCCACTCCGTCGAGCCTCTTGAACGCCTCCGTCATATCCCCCACAAGCCTCAACACCCGTGGGGAGAAAACGTCATCCGCTTCTATCCCCACCATCACGATCTGGTTCCCTTCATATTCCTCGCCTATCCGGTTGAAGAGCTTGACTGCCGGGTCATCGGGCTTCAGGTAGCTTATGATATCGCTGTTGACCCAAAGCCTGAGGAATCCCAGCCCGAAGAAGGCCGTCAGGGCGACCGACCCGATGATGACCCAGGGCCTGTGTTTCAGGACGAGATCCGCGAACCTCCTCATCGCTCACGACCTCCCCTCGAGATCATCTGCTGAGAAAGGCGAACGCCGCCCCCAGGAGCGCTTGGGGGTTAAACCTCCATACATGCGCGCATTCGACGGTGCCGTAATCGTTGCAGATGTGACACCGGCGCCCCAACCTCTGATACTCCCTAAGCTCCCTCATCCTCAAAACCTCGCCTATCGAGACCTCCCTGAGGTTCGCCAGGGGGCGGGGGCTGAGGCAGATTCGGACGTCGCCGTTGCTCTGGAGGCAGAGCGAAACCTCGAGCGAATGACATTCGAACCTCTTCTTGCCCCCGATGAAGGTCTCCAAGTAGGCGATCGAGTTGTTGATCCTATGCCCCCTGAGTTTATATCGGCGTATCAGCTCGAAAACTTGGCTCTCCTCCTCGGGGGATAGCTTGAAGGGCGTTGCGTCACGTGATGAGAAGGGCATCCGCGTGTTCATCGACTCGAACGTTATCGACACCCCCAGTCGATCCGCTAGATCGATCATCCCCTCGACCTCGTCCTTGTTCAACCTCGTTATCACGCAGTTTATGGAGAGCTTCATGTCCGGGTTGACCTCTTTGGCCTTCTCTATCCCGGCCACCGCCCTCCCGAACAGCCCGGGGCAGCCCCTGAACAGGTCGTGTCTCTCGGAGGGGAAATCTATCGACACGATGAGGGCGTTGAGGTATGGGCATATGAGATCGGCCAGCTCCGGCAGCCTATACCCGTTCGTTATGAGCAGCGTCACGAAGCCAATCTCGTGGGCCGCCCGCACGATCCGATCGATGTCATCCCTCAGGAGCGGCTCCCCTCCCCATAAGACCAGCGCCGCGAACCCCTCTTCCCTGGCCTCCTCGTAGATCGATACGATCTCCTCCGTCGAAAGCTCCTCATCGCTATATCCCCGCCACAGGCATATCGGACAGGAGCAGTTGCATCTGGAGGTCACCAGGTGGGAGAGCAGGAAGGGGCGGTGTGAGATGAACCTGGTCCTCACGATCGCCCAGAGCCCTCTCAGAAGGTAGCCCAACCTCCGGCCCGGCTTCAAACTCTCACCTCCCCCAACATCTGACAGGCCTTTTCCAACACCATTGAGACGGGCAGCTGTGTCAGGCACCTGTATTGGGGCTCGGCGGCGCACCTGGTGTTGGGGAAGAAGCCCACCTTGTTGTAACAGGGCTGGCATCCCAGGCTTAAGGAGACGACGGCGCTTTTGGGGCTGAAGGGGCCTGTGGCCCTGGGGTTGGTCGGCCCGAAGATGCCTATGACGGGGGTTTTGACCGCCGCCGCCATGTGCATCGGGGCCGAATCATTGGCGATGAACAGGTGGCACTTCCTTATGAGGGCGGCCGTCGCCCTTATCGGCATGGCCTCCACCGTTATCACATCGCCCCCCGCCATCTCGGCCACCCTCCTCTTCAGCCCCTCCTCCTCGGGCCCGCCGAAGATCAAAAACTTCGTCCCGGGGAACTCCGCCCGGATCCCATCTATCAAAGCCGCGAACTTCCTCGCCGGCCACCTCTTCATGACCCATACGTTACCCCCCGGGTGGACCCCTACCAGCCCGTCGGACGGCTTTATCCCGTGCCTCTCCAAGAAAAGATCCGCCCTCCTCTCGTCCTCCTCCGTCGTCCACAGCTCCAGCTCCGGCACCTCCCCCTCGTTTTCCAGCCCGATCAGCCTGAGCAGCTCGATGTTCTGCAGGACGTGGTGTTTGGACGGATCGACCCTCATCTTCCTGTGCAGCAGGAACGAAAAGCCCAACAGCCTCCATATGAAAGCGCCCGAGCTGGGCAGCAGATATCCGACCCTTAGCCTTGCCCTCATGAACCTGGCGATGATGTTGTCTATTCCCATGTAGAAGGAGGCGTAGGAGACGGATGTGGGGATGCAGACGTCGAACTTGTAATCCCTGATCATCCTCCAAAGCAGCCAGGCGTTTCTCAAAACCAGATCGGGGACGATCGGCCCGTCGGTCTCGACCTTCCTGACCTCGTTCACATAGGGGCAGACCTCGAAGAGCTGCCTGGCCCCCTCGGGCAGCACGCCGAGGACGATGTATGCGTGCGGGATCTTACGCCTGAGGAGCTTTATCATCGGGATGGTCATGATCATATCGCCTATGCCGGAGGTGGTCGAGAAGATCAGAACCTTCATCGCCCTCCCCCTGAAATCGCCTCATCGTTTGGCTATAAAGTCGAAATCGAACACCCGATCACCTCCTCCGGCAGCGAGCTTCCCCAATGGAATCAGCGAAAACCTCGGACGAGCTCAGCTCCCCTATGGCCGAAACGGCCCCCAAAGGCAGAGGATTACCGCGAACGCCGTCCCGACAGCTAGCCTCATCGTCGATCCCTTCCAGCGTTTAGAACATTCGACCGATATGGATTTTTGGTCGGGAAAACGGTCAAAAAAATTTTTTCACCGTCTCTCTATGCCTCTGAACAGCACCGGAAGCATCAGGTCTATCGCCCTCTCTATCTCGGCTCGATCCCTCTCCACCGTCCAGGTCTCCAATCCCTTGAGGGCGAAGACGAGGATGACGGCCGTGAGCTGGGGGTCGGGTATCTCGAAGATGCCGCGCCTCACGCCCTCGTCTAATATGGACTGAACGGTCTCGATCTCCCAATCGGTGAGCTTCTTCCTCCCCCGCTCGACGAAGGAGTAGAGCTCCAGGTATTCCGATGTGAGGGTTTCGTAAAAATCCGCCAGCTCCCTGAGGTGCGTGAACCTCGTGAGGAAGAAGATCCTCAGCTTCTCCCTGGGATCGTCCACCTTCGAGAGCGCCTTCTTCATCCTCTCCCTGAAGATCCCGAACTCCCTCTCTATCACGGCCCTGAAGATCTCCTCCTTGCTCTTGAAGTAATAGTAGAGCGTCGCCTTGGCCATCCCACAGGCGGAGGCTATATCGTCCACAGTGGTCTTCTTAAGGCCGAACCTGGCGAACAGCTCCCTTGCCTTTTCGATTATGAGAGATCTCCGTTCCTCCTTGCTCACTTGACCAATCGACCAAAACGGTTTTTTGGTCGAGGGAAATTGTAACAAAAAAAGGCGAGATATACAAGGTTGGGGAGGGGGCGCTTCGGACGCCCCCTCATGTGTGGATCAGAACCTCTTGATCCCGCCCCAGGTGGTTGCGAGTTTGCCGGCGGCCCTGACGGCGGCCGGAGGAGCGGACATCAGCTCCTTTATCTCATCGGCGCTCAGGGCGCGGTTGTAGATCGCGACCTCGTCGATTATCCCGTCGAAGAAGGTGAGGAAATTCGGATCGCCGCCCCTGCCCTTCGCCCAGCCTATCCTGACCGGCTCGCCCGGGAGCGTGTCATACGGGGCTGAGGGGCGATGTCTATCTCCGCCCGTCACATCGGCATCCGTCAGCGCCTCGCCGTTTATGTAAACCGTCCCCTCGCTCCCGTCCTCAACCAGCGCCACGTGATACCACTTCTCCAGGCCGTCCTTGAAGCAGTTGCCGGTGGCGAACCATCCCTCAACCCCGCCTCCGCAGGCGCCCCAGGTCAGTCCCTGAGGCGTGGCGGTGGCGATCCTCCAGTTGTAGACGTTCGATCCCCATCCTATCATGCTGCCCTTCCAGCAGATGCCGCAGTGATCCTGCCCGTTGTTGGGGTCGACGACGGATCGGGGGTATACCCAGCACGCCACCGTCAGGGCGTCCGCCAGCTGGAGCGTGGGGTTATCTG
>QNBQ01000043.1 GCA_003645735.1 Candidatus Poribacteria bacterium | reverse complement strand
GCTGTGGGCCACATCAAACCCCCTGAAGGTTATGTTCGCACCGCCGTAGACAGCCACCACGATCCCGTTGTTCCTCAAAACGGCTTGATACGGCACCTCGGACTCAACTATCACCCCTTTTTCAAAAGCCCTGCCCAGGTGAACCCTGCCGAAATACTCGCCGGGCCTGACCTTTATCACGCTCCCGTCGGGGACGCTCCTTATGGCCTTGCTTATGGTAGCCCAGGGGTTCCCCTCGCTTCCATCCCCTGTCAGATCGCTTCCGTCAGGTGCTACGTAATAAACCCCCGCGAGACAGATCCCGTTCAGTATAAATGCGATGACGATCATCGAAGCTTTGATCCTCATGCGTATTCACCTCCTCGAGGCTCCATAGCCGTTTAAAATTTCATCGAACTCCCTGTATACCCTCTCGGCCACCTTTCCCCACCCGTTTTCACGGGCATACTCTATCATCCTCTCCTCCTCCCACTCCCTCTCCAAGGCATTTAAAATAGCTCTCGCAAAATACGGGCCATCGGGGCGTTCGACCAATATACCGTGTTCTTCGGAGCGGATGATCTCCGGGATCCCCCCCACGCGCGTGGCGATGACGGGTCTCCCGCACGCCAGCGCCTCGAAGATCACGTTCGGCCACCCCTCCGAGGAGCTCGCCAGACAGAACAGATCGGCGGCGCTATACCATTTGAACAGCTCATGATGGGGCTTGGCCCCGACCAGCTTCACATGCCTTTCCAACCCCAGCTTCCTCACCCGCCTCTCCAGTTGAGGTCTGAAGCTTTTATCCCCGTGCAGCTCTCCTCCCACGATGATAAGGAGGACATCCCTCACGGTCTCCCTTAACAGCGCTGCAGCATCGATGAGATGATGAAAGCCTTTTAACTTCTGAAGATGCCCCACCGATAGGATCACAGTCCCCCGGACGGGTAATCCCAGCTCTTTCCTGGCTTCGATCTTATCTATGGGGTGAAACTTCGCTGTGTCGACCCCGTTCGGTATGGTAACGGCCTTACCCTCCGGCGCTCCTAACTTAACCGCTTTCTCCCTCAGATCATCGCAGACGGCGATCACCCTATCGACACCCCTTAAAGTGTAAGCGATCATCAGCTTTTTCAATCGTTTCCTGGGGAAATCGTTGAGGTCATGTCCCCTAACGGTTAGAGCCACCGGCTTTTTAAGGAATTTGGCCAACAACATAGCCCCGAAGCCCTCGGGATATGCTATGTGGACGTCTATGATGTCGAAGGGGAAGACGTCGGCGATCCTGACCACCTCCGGGAGAAGGGAGGCGAAGAAGAGGAAACCGTCCAACGACTTAAAAACCTTCGGAATTGTGAGGAACCGTGGGTGCTCCACCGTCAACCCTTCAAGCTCCTCCCTCCTCTTGACATGAGGGTAAAGGCGATATCTCCCGGGAAGCTTCGATCCCCCCACGGGAGGGGTGAACGGGATAGGGGCTATAACCCTCAGCTCGCACAGCTCAGATAGCGCTTTGATCCGCTCCTTGACGAACAGCCCATGAACCGGCTGCATGTTGTTCGGAAACAGGGTCGCAATAGTTAAGGCTCTCATGGAAGCGCCCCTATCTCACATATGCCAGGATCGCTTTGATGACCAGAGCGATAAGCGAGAGGAAGGCCGCCGCGGATGATACCGCGAAGATCCGGTTTTTCCAACTTCTGTTGAAGTGTTTAAACGCCCTCATAAGCGTCCGGAGGTATCCCGTATGGGGAACACGGTCCACCCCCATCCGGGAAACGGATTCATCCCTCAAACGGCGTGAACATTCCTCCATGGTTATGACTTCGACGTCCTCCTCTCGTAGGAAACCCAGGAACCTTTCGAACTTCCTCAGCTCACCCCCATTCGGGAGGAAACGGTTCATTCCTTTATCCCATCGCAGAAAGCTGAAGCTGTGAAGGCAGACGACCACGAACCTTAACCCCCCTTTTTCGGCGAGCTTCACAACTTTGATCAGCTCCTTCAATGAGCATGCGTTTATATCCAGGCATCTATATCTCTTGTAAGGTCCGAGCTTCAGCTCCGTGAAGACAGTCGCCGGGATCTCGATCACACCCTCGGAAAACCCCATGCGATTTTTGCTCGGAAACAAGGAACTGAGCTTACAGCCGCGGTATCCATGACACAGGGAGCTATCGATGAGAATTCCGTTTTCCCTGAGCGCCTTCAACGTGTTTCGGTCGGCCGCGAACGATCCGGCCCTATCCGCCACGGGACACCTCCCAAGCCACGATCTTATCACCTCGCACCCCTCCTCGATAATCCTCGCCTGCTCTTCAAAGGTGAAATCCGTCATCTTCCACCTGCCGTATGCCCATATCGGGTGGGTGTGTAGCTGAACGTCATGTCCTCTCCGATGTATGGACAACGCTATAAGCCTTATCTCATCCCCAAACCACCTCTGTTCCAAGACGTCCAGAAAGAAGGTGGCTTTAAAGCCGCGGCTTTCGCAGACGTCCATGATCCTAGCGAAGCCGAACCGCTCTCCTTCGACCTCCCCGTGGATCATCTTGGAAGGGGGGATGACTTTATCCCCGAAAAATCCGCTTTCGGCATCGACGGTCAGTATGACACATGTCCCCGTTCTCATGACCTCATCCTCCGCCCTTCTAAGGCCTCGAACACCCCGGCTAAAACCCTGGAATCCACCTCCCAGTTATACCTCCTCATGACAGCGTTCATGCCCTGCCCTCCCAATTTCCTTCTGATCTCCTCCGATTTCAGCTTTAAAACGGCTTGGGCGAACTCCGCTGCGTCGCCGGAAGCGAAGCTCAGGCCGCACCCCTCCTGCTCCACAATCCGCTTCAAAGGAGCGGCATCTGACACGACTACAGGCTTTCCCAACGCCATGTAATCGAACAGCTTGTTCGGCAAGGTGGTGTTGACATGCTCGGTTTTCCTGTGGGGAACCACGCATACATCGCTCACCTTGATGTAATCGGGAACTCTGGCGAATTCCACCCACCCTTCGAACACTACATGTCCTCTCACGCCCAGGTCAGAGGCCAGTCTTTTGAGCTGTTCTCTCTCACGCCTTTTGCCGTCGCCCACAAGCAACAAGCACGCGTTCGGTATCGCCTCGATAATACGGGGCATGGCCTTCACAGCTATGTCCAATCCGCGGTGCATCAATATCTCTCCTATGTATGAGATCACGAACCTCCCGGCGAATCTCTCGGCTAGGTCAGGCTCAGGAGAGCGCGCCGGGGAGAAAAATCTGAGATCCGGCGTATTCCCGACGATCGATATCCTGCTGCAGGGAAGACCTTTTTCAATCAACCTCTCCCTGGACTCCTCGGCTACAACGATCACGTGATCCACCGCTTTGAGGACGAGATCCTCGATCCTCCTCGCCGCCCATATGTTTCTCACGACGGAGTTTCTCATCTTTTCAAACCCTCTTTCCCAACGCCTCCAATCGGCCATCGCTGCTGGGTAGTTCTCCGCCATATCCAATATGACCGGGAGCTTTTCCGATCTTCCCACGATGACCGCCGTCAGGCTCAAGGGGAGATCACGGACTAACAGCGCATCGGCCCTACACAGCAAGGCCGCCTTTCTGATCCAAATGATCCAGAACGGGTTCAGCGGCCAAGGGTAGCTGAGGAGATCGTTGAGTTTCCCAGAGCTTGTGAGCACTGGCAGCCGATGGATGTGGAACCCATCGATCTCTTCATAGCATGTCTCGCCCCTGGTGTTTCGGCAGAGGAGGTGCACTTCGTGACCGAAGCGGGCCAGTGCTTTCGCTATCTTCTCCACCCGGACGTCCCACGGATAATCCCCTTGAAAGATCTTGCAGATCCTCATGGCGTCTCTTTCAGAGCTATCAAGTTAATGGGCGCCCCGAAGAGGAGCGTCATCGGATAGGTGCCGAGCTTCAGTGATAAAGCTTTAAACCCCGGGATTTTGTTCCACGCCAACGCGATGGCCCGGGCGAGCCGTGGAAACCGTGTATCGTCCGTATCGCGCTCCTCCAGCCGTCTGATGATGAAAGCGGGGAAGATCAGCTTCGGCCTCAACCCGGCGAGTTTGATATGCCTGAGGTATTCCCTCAAGGTGAAACCGGGTTCCGAAGGATCCCTCCTCTTTAGCAGGCCGTATGTTCCCGTATATACGAGCACAAGCTTCCCGCCTTCTTTTAGAACCCTGGCGATCTCACGTGTGGCCGCCGCTAGATCCGGGGCGTATTGGAGGCCGCTTTGAATGAAAACTATATCGAAGGAATTATCCACAAACGGCAGCTCCCCGAATCCGCAGAGAACCCTTTCGAAGTAAGCGCCGTTATCTATGTAGACATCGGCGGAGCTTAACCCGTAGAACTTCCTCCTGATCACATCACAGGCCACACAATAACACCCGATTTGAGCGAATATGTTCGTCGCCCAGCAGGTTCCGGCTGCCAGCTCGAGAACCCTCTCCCCGCCTTTGAGATCCATCCTGAAGAGCATATCGAAGAAGTTCACGGCTTTATCGCCCCTTTTAGATTCGAAGCTCGTCTCAACGTCCATCCTTGGCTAATGAAGGGAGAGAAGCCACTTATCGCTTAATCCCTCGATTTCAAAACCCTCCTCCGGCAACGGTGTGCCTTTCATGAAATCGACTATCCCGCCCTCTATCCCGTATTCGTCGCCGCACACGGTGCAGATGAGCATCCCCTCCCTTATCTCACGAAGGTCGATCTCCCTCCCCTTCACCTCGAACTTAGATGAGCCGCAGGTTAGACACCTCAGGTGTTTTATCAGCTCGACCTTCATAGATATCCTCCGCGAGGTCTTGCTACGACGAGATAGATCTTCCCCACCTTCCTCATGTGAAAGCTCTTAAATCCAGCTTTCCCCAATAGATCGGCTATGTCGCTCTCAGCGTAGAAATATACGGGACAACCCTTTAGGGTTAACCTAGCTTTCCTTATGGGCATCCTATAGGTCCATTTACGCGGAAACGTCGCTATCACCTTCTCCAGGGTGATGTCTCTCATCTTCTTGAGGAATGGCAGGGGTTTCTCGGTATAATCGAAGAAGCCTATAGCAAGGGAGATGTGGAAGTCGAGTTCGAAATCGTAGCTCAGGAAATCATCGCAGATAAATTCACAAACATCCCCTACCCCCTGCTCGGCCGCCAGCCGCTCCGATAGATCGATCATGTTCTCGGCGAAATCGATGCCTACAACTTTGCCCGCTCCCCTCTCCGCCAGCGCCACCGAGTATCTGCCGGAGCCGCAGCCCACGTCCAAAACCCTCTTCCCTCTGACATCGCCGCATTCCGATAGCGCTAAGTTGAATCGGTCAAACATATCCCTTCTCAAGAGCCTGTCCAAAAACCAGGCCAACCTGTTTTTATCGCCTGTGTATATCGAGTCGAACTCCTCCGCCGTCTTATGAAAGTAGCCTTTCACCCTGAGCATATCGTTTCCCATTGATCTCACCTCCCTTTCCCCGCTATCCCTTCCAAACAACTTTTCCCCTCATGATCTTGTATAGCCCCATGAGCGAGGCCGAGTTTATGAGGATGAAGTAAAAAGGCATCATGGCGAACTTCGCCTTGACCCCGATCCTTCCGAGAAGCGGGAAGACTACAGCCGACAGATAAAACAACAGCTGAGCGCTCAACGTCAGCCTGTATATCGGCGCCGTTCCGAAAAGGATCAGATTGGCTCCGAAAGCTATCATCAGGAAGAAAGGAGAACAGAGCCTGAGCAGCTTATGGGATATGAACTCGAAGAGCAGCAGGCCCTTGAGAGGCCTTATCAAAGCTTTCAACTCCTTGAGCTGTTGATAGTTGCCGGCTCCGATCCTCGCCCTCCTGCCGAAACCCTCCATTCGCTCAGCCTCCTCGAAGGCCACGGCCTCCGGCTCATAGCTCACCCTATACCCCTGACGGATCACCCTCATGGGGATGATATAGTCGTCGTTGATCGTAGCCCCATCCGGATACGGATACAGCTCCTTTCTGATCGCGTAAAGCGAGCCGTGTGCGCCTACTGTGGAACCTATTTGGCTTTCCTTCCTCTTGATGAAGGTCTCATACCTCCAGTAGAGATCCTCCTGCTTACCCATGGGGGAGAGATCACGCTTGAGCACTTTGTATACCCCGCTGACACAGCCGACGGACTCGTCCTTGAAATGGCTTACCAGATTTCTCACAGCCTTCGGATCGATCATGCTGCTGGCGTCTGAGAAAACGATGATCTCCCCCCTGGCCTTTGAGACAGCATCGTTCAGCACGCTGATCTTTCCCCTGTTCCTCGGGAATTTGAGGAGGATCACCCTCTCATCAGCACAGGCGTATCCCCTGGCGATCTCGTTCGTCCCGTCAGTGGATCCGTCCGATGCGATTATCACCTCAAACTTATCCCTCGGATATTCGATGTTCAAGCTGTTTTTTATCTTCTCCTCTATGACCCCCTCTTCGTTGTAAGCCGGGACGATCAGGGAGACGAAGGGTTGGAAATCCCCCCTTTTCACCGGATTGCTCTTGAAGAGGACTATCAAAGCTAGGATGAGGGGATATCCGAGATATGTGTAGATCAGCATTAAGATTGATATCCAGAAGCAGACACTCGCCCACATCGCTTCACCCCATGAAACGGAGCAGGCTGCTCCTGATAAGCTCGTATCCTTTAACCCCCAAACATCTCCTGGCCGAGCCTCTGAACATCTGACACACCCTATGACGGAGCAGCGTCAAGGGCCTTGGCTCGACGAACGATTTAAAGGCTTCCAAGCCATGCCACCTCTTCACAGCTATCCTTCTGAGCGCGAACGGGTCTGTATCCGCGTTGTTCCATCCCACCCTGCCGGTGCACGCCCCTTTATACCCCGCTTCCCTCGCTATCCGCTCCACCGCCTTGTTGTAGTAACCGGTGGGCGATGAGAGGAACTTGATCTCCACCCCCAGGCGATCCTCTAATATCCTCTTGGACTCCGAAAGCTCATATCTCAGCTCCTCATCGCCCAGCTCGGTCGGCGGACGGTGCGTCAACATGTGAGAGCCTATCTCCTCTCCCTCGCTTAACATCGCCTCCACCTGTTCCCAGGCGAGCGATCCGGGTTTTCCTACGAGAGAGACGGTTACGAAAAAAATGGCCGAAAAGCCGTAACGCCTGAGCACCCGGTGGGCCGCGGTGTAGTTTGTGACGTGCCCGTCGTCGAAGGAGATGATGATGGGTTTGTCGGGGATCCTCATCCTCCCCTCCCTGAAGAGAAGAAACTCCTCAATCCCGATCGTCCTGTAGCCTTCGGCGTGTAAAAGCTCCATCTGGAGCCGGAACACCTCCTCGCTCAGGACATACGGCCCCTCTTTGACGCTATACCTCTCTGGATGATCGTCGATCACATGGTATAACAGCATGGGGATCCTTTTGGCCGCCACCTCAACCTCCTTCTTTGAACACGGCGATTTGATATCCTGGGATCAGGGGTTTCAGGAATAAGTTGGCGATTTCAACGGCCGGGCCGATCTTCCCGGCGATCCTCCGCTTGAGCGAGTTAGGGCAAGATGAGGGGGCGATGACCGCCCCTTTTATCTCGTAGCTATCCGCTACCTCATCCACCATCCGCTTCACCTCACGGTAGGAGAGCAGCTTGATCCCGGAGTATTCAATCCCCTTACGGAATTTGACGTATCCTTTCATAAGTTTGCGCGGCAGAAATCCGATCCACCATAGATTGACATGGGGTTCCGGACCGAATACGTTGAACCTGTTTGGGGAGTTGAAGCAGAAAGCGCCGCCGGGCCGCAGCACCCGGTATCCCTCTCTCAGAAAAGCTTTTTGATCGCGTATGTGCTCTATGACATCGGTGGCGTTTATCAGATCGAAGAGATCATCGGGGAACGGAAGGGCTTCGGCGGAGGCGCAGATCAAAACGGCGTTATCGATGGAAAGCTCATCGAGAAGTTTCCTAGCGAGGATGAGATCCGGCAGCGATATGTCAACTCCCACCACACGGGAGAAAAACGGGGAGAAAGCCGCCAACGCCCCACCTGTGCCGCATCCCAGATCCAAAAACAGTTCTCCACCTTCAACCGGAAACCCGAGCTTGGATATCACGAAAGCCCTCTCGCGTCCTCTCTCCACGTTCCTTCGTTCATATTCCACATCCAGTTCCTTCAAATCATCGGGGGCTTGAGGGTTCAAGTTCAGTTCAACAAGTTCCAGGAAAGAGGCCCGGTGATAGCTATCAAGCAGCCTTTTGACCCTCTCCGTCTCGCCTTCATCATCATCCCTTTGAATCCTAAAATCCGGGATTCCGCTGTGGATCGGGAAATCGAGGGAACAGCTGACGCAGCGTATGACGTTTTCCTTTTCGAGGAGCAAGCTACCTCTGCAACGGGGACATACGTAGAGAAGCTCATCGGCCATAACGTTTCCTCCCCCGGGTCTCTGAGATCAGATCGTCGTATAAGCCCTCATATTTTGAGACCATAGCCTTCATCGAGAACCTTTCCATTACGCGTTTACGGCCCGCCCGTCCCAGCGCATCCCTCATCGTGGGGTTTTCCGCCAAGGCTATGATGGCCCGGGCAAGCTCATCCGGGTTTTCGGGCTTCACAAGACCCACGGTCGTCCCGCCTTCCACGACCTCGGGGTTACCCCCCACATCGGTGGCGATCACAGGTTTGGAAGCTGCCATCGCCTCTAAGATGGAGATCGATATCCCCTCGGTGAGCGAGGGCAGGACGAATATATCGAAACACGATAGCACCTCGGGGATGTCATCCCTATGTCCTAGAAATAGCACAGTTCCTCCAATTCCCAGCCTTTCCGCCTTTTCCTCCAATTCGCGGCGTAACACCCCCTCGCCCGCGATGACGAACTTGACCCTTGGGACCGCGGCTTTGACTTTCGGAACCGCTTCCAGCAGATACCCGTATCCCTTCACCGGATGAAGCCTCCCGACGCTTCCCACGATCAGATCCGATCCGTTCAACCGCGGGTCGATGTTGGCGGGCGGAATCGACCGATGATCGAGGTTGAACGCCTCGATCTCTATCCCGTTGTGCACCGTCGAGAGG
>QNBQ01000042.1 GCA_003645735.1 Candidatus Poribacteria bacterium | reverse complement strand
GATAACGGTCAGACACCGCGGCGGAGGGCACAAGCGCAAGTATAGGATAATTGACTTCAAGCGGGACAAGTGGGGCGTCCCGGCCAAGGTGATAGCGATCGAATACGATCCGAACAGGACGGCAAGGATCGCGCTCCTGCAGTATGCCGACGGCGAGAAGCGCTACATCATCGCGCCGCTGGGGCTGAAGGTGGGTGACACGGTCATGTCCGGCCCTGATGCGGAGATCAAGGTGGGCAACGCCCTGCCGCTTGAGAAGATACCGGTGGGCACGTTGATACACAACGTGGAGCTGACGCCGGGCAAGGGCGGCCAGATAGCCAGGGCCGCCGGCACGGCGGCGGTGCTGCTGGCCAAGGAGGGCAAATACGCGCTGGTCAGGTTGCCCTCAAACGAGATCCGGATGATACCGCTCAAGTGCATGGCGACGATCGGGCAGGTCGGCAACGTCGAGCACGAGAACATCGTCATAGGCAAAGCCGGCAGGAACAGGTGGCTGGGGTGGAGGCCGACGGTCAGGGGAACGGCGATGAACCCGGTCGATCACCCGCACGGCGGAGGCGAGGGCAGATCGCACCCCGGCAGGCACCCCGTCACGCCTTGGGGTCAGCCGACCAAAGGCTACAAGACCAGAAGGAAGAAGCCCTCGGATAAGTTTATAGTCCAGCGGAGGAAATAAGGGGGGTTGAGAGAATGGGCAGGTCTCTCAAAAAAGGCCCATATGTCGATCCGAAGCTGCTTGCAAAGGTTCGCAAGATGAACGAGACGGGCGAAAAGCGGGTCATAAGGACCTGGTCCAGGAGATCCACGATCGTCCCCGAGTTCGTCGGCCACACCTTCGCCGTCTACAACGGTAAGCAGTTCATCCCGGTCTATGTGACCGAGGCGATGGTCGGGCACAAGCTGGGCGAGTTCGCACCCACCCGCAGGTTCGGCGGCCACAAGCTCAAACCGCAGCAGTGAGGGGGTAGCGCGATGGTGGCCAGGGCCATAGCCAGATGGCAGCCGATAGCTCCCAGGAAGGTCAGGCTGGTGGCGGACCTGATCCGCAACAAGACGGTCAAGGAGGCGCTCGACATCCTCCGGTTCACCCCCAAAAGGGCCTCGAAGTTCGTCTACAAGGTGGTCTGGTCCGCGCTGGCCAACGCCCGTTACAAGGACCCGTCCCTGAACGAGGAGAACCTCTACATCAAGCGGATCTACGTCGACGAGGGGGGCATCCGCTACTGGATCAGGCCGAGGGCGATGGGCAGGGCATACAGGATCAGGCATCGCAGGTGTCATATAACCGTCATCCTTGACGTCAAACAGCCTCAAGGGCAATCACAAGGACAATCCTAAAAAGGAAAGGACGGGGAGGTCTCAGTGGGTCAGAAAAGCCATCCGAGAGGCTTAAGACTGGGATACATAGAGACCTGGGATTCGAGGTGGTATGCCGAGAAAAGGCAATACGCCGAGTGGCTACATGAGGACCTTCAGATCCAGAGATACATAAAGGAGAAGCTGTTCCGGGCGGGGATCTCCAAGATCCAGATCGAGCGGTCCACCGACAGGGTGGTGGTTCATATCTTCACGGCCCGCCCCGGGATAGTGATCGGCAGGAGGGGCGCCGAGGTCGAGGCGCTGACGGAGGAGCTGGAGGAGATGACCAACAAGAACGTGCGGGTGGTGATCCACGAGATAAAGAGGCCGGAGCTGGACGCGCAGCTTGTTGCGGAGGGGATAGCGCTGCAGCTTGAGAGACGCGCCCCCTACAAGCAGGCGATGAAGAAGGCGGTCGCTGCGGCCATGAGGGCCGGCGCCAAGGGGATAAGGATAGAGGTGAAGGGAAGGATAGGCGGCGCGGAGATAGCGCGTAAGGAGCGTGAGATGGAGGGGCGCGTCCCGCTTCAGACGTTGAGGGCGATCATCGACTACGGATTCGCCGAGGCTCTCACCAAGCACGGCAAGATAGGCGTCAAGGTCTGGATCTTCAAGGGAGAGGTGATAGGCAAGCCGGAGGAGCGGCTGCTGATGATGGAGGAGGAAGAGGAGGAGAGGAAGGCGCCTGCGATAGAGGAGCCGGAGGTCATGATCTCCGAGCCGGTCCTGCCCAGGCGGAGGAGATCCCGCCGCAGGAGGGAGGAAGAGGCGTAGCCGCTCGGCGATCGGCCCAGGGGGAGGTGTCCGGGCATGTTGATGCCTAAAAGGGTCAAACACCGCAAGGAGCAGCGCGGCAGGATGAAGGGCCTCTCCTACAGGGGATGCTTTGTCTCATACGGGGAATACGGCCTGCAGGCCCTGGAGCCGGCCTGGATCACCGCCCAGCAGATAGAGGCGGCGCGCGTGGCGATAGTCAGGTATCTGAAGCGGGGCGGAAAGATCTGGGTGAAGATCTTCCCCCACAAGCCCGTCACCAAAAAGCCCGCTGAGACCAGGATGGGCAAAGGGAAGGGCTCGCCCGAATACTGGGTAGCGGTGGTCAAGCCGGGCAGGGTGATGTTCGAGGTGGCCGGGGTTCCCGAGGAGATGGCCCACGAGGCCTTGAGACGAGCGGCCCACAAGCTTCCCATTAAAACCAGGATCGTTAAAAGGCTAGGTGGTGTGTGATGAAGGCCAAGGAGCTGAGGATGAAATCGGATGAGGAGCTCAAACAGCTGTTGCAGCAGCTCAAAGAACAGCTCTTCTCGCTCAGGATTCAAAAGTCGTTGGGAAGGCTGGACAACCCCAACCTCATCAGACAGGTCAAGAGGGATATAGCGCGCATATTGACGATCCTGAGGGAGAGGGAGCTTGGCATACAAAGGTAGGAGGTGGGCTTCCATGAGCGAGGAGGTCAGGAACGAAGCCGAAGAGGTCGAAAAGGTCGAGGGGAAGATCGAGATCGAGGGGATCGAAATCCCCGAGGTCGGGCAGAGGAAGGAGAGGAAGAGGGGCAAGCCGAAGTTCCGGGTCGGGATAGTCGTCAGCGACAAGATGGACAAGACCGTCACGGTCGCGATCGAGAGGCTGGTCCAGCACCCGCGCTACAAGAAATACATCCGCAGGACGAAGAAGGTGCTGGCGCACGACGAGCGAAACGAGTGCAGGGTGGGCGATAAGGTCCTCATTGTGGAGACCAGGCCGCTCAGCAAGAGGAAACGGTGGAGGGTTTGCAAGATACTGGAGAGGGCCACTGGTTGAGGTGATCGGCCATGATCCAGAGGCAGACGATCCTGAACGTCGCCGATAACACGGGCGCCAAAAAGATAATGTGCATAGGGATTTTGGGCGGCAGCGGGAGGAAATACGCCTCCCTGGGGGATGTGATCAGCGCCTCCGTCAAGGAGACGACGCCCGACAGCACCGTCAAGAAAGGGCAGGTCGTCAGGGCGGTCATCGTCAGGACCAGAAAGGAGAGGAGGCGCCCGGACGGCACCTACATCAAGTTCGACGACAACGCCGCGGTCCTCATCGACAACGCCGGCCAGCCCCTCGGCACCAGGGTCTTCGGCCCGGTGGCGAGGGAGCTGAGGGAGAAAGGCTTCACGAGGATCGTCTCCCTCGCTCCGGAGGTGGTCTGATATGCCGAAACAGCACATCAAGAAAGGCGATCTGGTCCTCGTTTTGAGCGGCAGGGATAAGGGCAAAACCGGGGTGGTCCTCAGGGTCTACCCCAAAAAGCAGAGGGCGGTCGTGCAGGGGATAAACATGATCAAAAAGCACGTCCGGCCCTCGGCGACCCAGCAGGGCGGCATAATCGAGCGGGAGGGGACGATCCACATCTCGAACCTGAAGCTGATCTGCCCCAAATGCAACAGGCCTACCCGCACTTATCGCAAGAAGCTGGAGACCGGCTTCTCGGTCAGGATCTGCAAGAAGTGCGGGGAGGTCGCCGAAAGAACCTAAGCGAGGCTGATAGCCATGGCGATGAGCCCATACAAACAGTTCTACAAGGAACAGGTCGTCCCGGCGCTGATGGAGAGGTTCGGCTACAAAAACATCATGCAGGTGCCCAAGCTGGAGAAGATCGTCATCAACATGAGGATAAGCAAGAGGCTGCAGGAGCAGAACCCGGACGTGGTGGACGAGGCCGTCACCCAGCTAGCCCTCATAACCGGCCAAAAGCCGATCGTCACCCGCGCTAAGAAATCCGTCTCGGCCTTCAAGGTCAGGAAAGGGGACATCGTCGGCTGCAAGGTGACGCTGAGGGACGTCCGGATGTATGAGTTCCTGAACAAGCTGGTCAACATCGCCCTGCCCCGAATCAGGGACTTCAGAGGCGTATCGCCCAACTCCTTTGACGGCAGGGGCAACTACACGCTGGGGATCTCCGACTGGACCATCTTCCCCGAGGTCGAATACGACAAGGTGAAAAGCACGCTCGGGATGGACATAACGATCGTCACCACCGCCGAAACGGACGAGGAGGCCAAAGAGCTTTTGAGGCTGATGGGAATGCCGTTCAGGGAATGAGGGAGGTTGATATTAATGGCCAGAAAGGCTAAAATTGAAAAGAGCAAGAAGGAGCCTAAGTTTAAGGTCCGCCACCGCAACAGGTGTAAGCTCTGCGGACGTCCAAGGGGATACCTGAGGAAGTTCCAGCTGTGCAGGATCTGTTTCAGGCTGTTGGCCAGGGAGGGCAAGATCCCCGGCGTCAGAAAGGCGAGCTGGTGAGGAGGTCGATAACATGTCGATGACCGATCCGATCGCCGACATGCTCACGAGGATAAGGAACGCGAATATGGTCTATCACGAATACGTCGATATACCCGCCTCCAAGATGAAGGAGGCGATAGCGAGGATCCTGCTGAAGGAGGGCTTCATCCGCAACTACAAGCTGATAGAGGACGGCAAGCAGGGCATCCTGCGGATCTACCTCAAATACGGCCCGAACGGCGAAAGGGTCATAAACCAGCTGGTGAGGGTCAGCAAGCCGGGAAGGAGGGTCTACGTGGGCAAGGACGAGCTGCCCAGGGTGAGAGGCGGGCTCGGGATAGCGATCATTTCCACCTCCAAAGGCGTCATGACGTCCGCAGAGGCCAAGAAACTGGGAATCGGAGGGGAGGTCATCTGCTACGTCTGGTGAGCAGAGGTGATGGGATATGTCGAGGGTAGGCAGGAAACCGATCCCGATTCCCCCGGGCGTTAAGGTCACGATCTCGGAGGACAACACCGTCACCGTGGAAGGCCCCAAGGGGAAGCTGGTCAAGAAGATGCACCCCGACATGATAATCAAGCAGGAGGACGGGTTCATCAAGGTGGAGCGGCCCACCGACAACAAGTTCCACAAGTCGCTTCACGGGCTGACCCGCACGCTGATAGCCAACATGATAACCGGCGTGACTGAGGGGTTCGAGAAGAAGCTGAGGATCGTGGGGCTGGGATACAGGGCGCAGGTTCAGGGGAACAAGCTCGTAATGCATCTCGGCTACTCCCACCCGGTCGTCTTCGAGATCCCGGAGGGGATAACGATCACCGTCGGAAACCCGGAGCCGCTGGACGGGGTGCCCAGCATCCCGCTCACGGTCAGCGGGATCGATAAGGAGCTGGTGGGCGAGACGGCCGCTTCGATTCGAAGGTTAAAGCCGCCCAGGGCCTATAAGCCCTGCGTGGGGATCAGATACGAGGGCGAACGGGTCAGGATGAAGGAGGGCAAAGCCAGGGCGTAAAGGAGGGATCGGAATTGGACCCCAAGGAGAAACGGCTGGCCAGGATCAGGAGGCACAAGAGGGTCAGGAAGAAGGTGAGCGGCACGCCCGAAAGGCCCCGTCTTTGCGTCTTCAGAAGCCTCAGGCACATCTACGCTCAGATCATAGACGATGAGCACGGCGTGACGCTGGCGGCCGCCTCGACGCTCTCGCCCGAGATACGCGATAAGATCAAAACGGGCGGGAACATCGAGGCAGCCAAGCTCGTCGGCCAGCTCATCGCCAAAAAAGCCCTGGAAAAGGGGATCAAGAAGGTCGTCTTCGACAGGGGCGGCTACAAATACCACGGCAGGGTGAAAGCCCTGGCCGACGCCGCCAGAGAGGCAGGCCTGGAATTCTAAGATCCGGGGAGGGATCGCGTTGAGGATAAAGCAGGAAAGGATCGACCCTGAAGGGTTGGAGCTCGTAGATAGGGTCATATGCATAAACAGGGTCATGCTGGTCCGCGCGGGCGGCAAAACCACGAGCTTCAACGCGATGGTCGCCGTGGGCGACGGCAACGGGATAGTTGGCATCGGCTTCGGCAAGTCGCGCGAGATACCCGAGGCGATCCGCAAGGCGATAGAGGACGCCAAGAAGAACCTGATAAGGATACCGCTCATGGGCACGACGATCCCCCACGAGGTGACGGGCCACTTCTGCGCCAGCACGGTCTTCCTGAAGCCGGCCGCCCCCGGAACCGGCGTCATCGCCGGCAGCGCGGTCAAGGTGATCCTGGAGGTGGCGGGGGTTAAGGACGTGCTGAGCAAATGCTACGGCTCGCGCAACAAGATAAACGTCGCCCGCGCCACGATGGAGGCACTCAAACAGCTGCAGAGCCCAGAGGAGGTCGCCAGGCTGCGTGAGAGGCCCGTGGAATACATCCTGGAGCGGATGAGGATATTGGGAGGGCTCCGATATGTATCTCCACGAACTTAAACCGGCGCCCGGCGCGAGGAAGAGAAGAAAGAGGGTGGGCAGAGGGCCCGGATCGGGCCATGGCAAGACCTGCGGCAGAGGCCAGAAGGGCCAGAAAGCCCGATCCGGCGCGCCCCCGCCCTGGTTCGAGGGAGGCCAGACCCCCCTGCATCGCCGTCTCCCCAAAAAGGGCTTCTTCCACCCCAAGAAGGTGGAGTATGAGATCGTTAACGTGAAGGATCTGAACAGGTTCGAGGACGATACGGTCGTCACCCCGGAGCTGTTGGAGAGCGAAGGGCTGGTTAAGGACATCGATAAGAAGCTGGTCAAGATCCTGGGGGACGGCGAGCTGACCAAGCGGCTGATAGTCAGGGCTCACAAGTTCTCCAAGTCCGCCCTCCAGAAGATAGAGGCCGCTGGAGGGAAGGCTGAGGTGATCTAATTGATCAGGGCGATCCAAAACGCCATCAGAATACCGGAGCTCAGAAAGAGGATCCTTTTCACCGCGTTCATCCTGGCGGTCTACAGCTTCGGCAGGCACATAACCATACCCGGGATCGACGTCGCCGCGCTGAACAGGTTCTTCCAGAAACTGCAGGAGCAGGGGTTGCCGATCGGGTTCGTGGATCTGTTCACCGGCGGCTCGCTGAGAAGGATGACGCTGTTCGCCCTGGGGGTGCAGCCTTACATAAGCGCCTCGATCATCCTCCAGCTGTTGACGGTGGTCGTCCCATATTTTGAGAACCTGGCCAAGGAAGGGGAGGTCGGCAGGAAGAAGATCAGGCAATACACCAGATACGGCACCGTTTTGCTGGGGGCGATTCAATCCCTGGGGATAAGCTTCACGCTGGAGAACCCCGGAAGCTTGGGGATCAACATCCCGCTGGTGCACACGCCGGGGCTGGGGTTCAAGCTGATGACGATGGTGACGCTGACCACCGGCACGATACTGGCGATGTGGTTCGGCGAGCAGATAACCGAAAGAGGGATCGGGCAGGGGATCTCCCTGATCATATTCGCGGGGATAGTGTCGAGGATCCCGTCGGGCGTCGCCTCGATCTACAGATCGCTGTTCCATGAGCAGACGCTGAACCTGATCCAACTGCTAATCTTCATCGCGCTGATGGTGGCCGTCATCATGGGCACGATCTACATCACGCTGGCCGTCAGGAAGATCCCGGTCCAATACGCCAGGAGGGTGATCGGCAGGAGGATATACGGCGGACAGATGACGCACATCCCGCTTCGGGTGAACGCCGCGGGCGTCATCCCCATAATCTTCGCCATCACCCTGTTGCAGTTCCCGATGACGCTGGCCTCGCTCGTGCCGCTTGACATCATCAGGGAGATGGTCGCCTTCATAAGGCAGCCGGCGATCTACTACCCGATCTACGCCGCGCTGATCATCTTCTTCACCTACTTCTACACGGCGGTTCAGATAAACCCGACGCAGATGGCCGAAAACCTGAGGAAATACGGCGGGTTCATTCCGGGGATCCGCCCCGGCGCCGCCACGGCACACTACATCGAGAGGACGCTCGACAGGATAACGCTCCCCGGCGCCTTCTTCCTGGCGGCTATAGCCATCCTGCCGGCTTTCGTCCAGAGATATCTGGGGGTTCAGGTCTACTTCGGCGGCACGCCGGTGCTGATCGTCGTCGGCGTGGCGCTTGACACCATGCAACAGGTCGAGGCCCACCTGCTCATGAGGAACTACGAGGGGTTCCTGAAGGGGATCAGGCTGAGAGGGAGAAGGGGAAGATGAGGATAGTGCTGCTGGGACCGCCGGGCGTGGGCAAGGGCACCCAGGCCGCCAAGCTGGTCGAGAGATACGGCATTCCCCACATCTCGACCGGCGACGCGCTCAGGGAGGCCGTTCAAAAGGGGACGGAGATCGGGCTTAAGGCCAAATCATACATGGAGCGCGGCGTCCTGGTGCCCGATGAGGTCGTGATCGGCATCATCAGGGAGAGGTTGGCCCAGCCAGATTGCGAAAAGGGCTTCATCTTGGACGGCTTCCCCAGAACTGTAAACCAGGCCGAGGCGCTCGACGATATATTAAGGTCCATGGGGACCGACTTGGACGCCGTCCTCTACATCACCGCGCCCGATCATGTGATCGTCGAGAGGCTCTCCGGCAGGAGGATCTGCAGGAGGTGCGGCAGGGTTTACCACCTGATCACCATGCCGCCCAAAAAGGATGGGATCTGCGACGTATGCGGCGGGGAGCTGTATCAGCGGGAGGACGACAGGCCCGAGGCGATAACCAAAAGGCTTCAGGTCTACAGGGAACAGACAGCTCCATTGGTGGATTACTACCGCGGCAAAGGCAAGCTGGCGGAGATCGACGGCTCCAAGTCGGTCGATGAAGTTTTCAGCCAGATCGTCGGCGCCCTCGAGGGGAAGAGATAGCTATGAAGAAGAAGGGGAAGATCGAGGTCGAGGGCACGGTCATAGAGCCGTTGCCCAACACGATGTTCAGAGTTGAGCTCGACAACGGCCACCAGATCCTGGCCTACGTCTCCGGCAAGATGCGGACCCATTACATCCGCATCCTGCCGGGG
>QNBQ01000041.1 GCA_003645735.1 Candidatus Poribacteria bacterium | reverse complement strand
AGGGAAAGGCGAAGCGGGTGACGAAGGTGGAAACGGCGAGGCTGAGTCAAAAGGAGTTAAACGCTATAATCGCCTGGTTTGAGTCGAGATTCAGGTTCGAAAAACTTTCCCAGCGCTGAGAAATTTCAACCGCCTGGCGCGTTATAATCGAGAGGGGAGGTGATTTCCGATGGGCTACAAGGGAAAGGTGAGGGGAAGGATTATCGAGCTGGATGAGCCCCTGCCCTACCCTGACGGCACACGGGTGGAGGTGACTGTGAAGCCGGAGGAGATGCGCAAAGGTTCCCCGAAGCTCATCCTCCGGCTGCTTGCTGGAACGCTTTCACGCGAGGAAGCCGAGCTCATCCGTAAGGCTATGTTTGAAATCCGACGTATCGACCCTAGCCTTTGGGAGGAATGAGAGGAAAAACGGTGAGGTAAAAAAGATGAGGATAACCCGTGAGGAAACAGCGGGGAAGGTATAAGGGTCGTGCAGAAAGCGTGTAGCGATGCGCCTAAATCACCTTGCTTGACCTCGGAGCTTCCCTTCTAATGGGATGAGGAGCGGCTTAGCTCACATTGCCCTCCTCAGTTTCATCTCGTATAATTCCGATGGGTAACACTAAGTGACAAAGAGGTGAAGCAAGGCCAGATCAACCGTCACCATCACGGTTTCCCTCCCCCCGGAGATGCTCTCGAAAATAGAGGAGTTCATGAAAAAGGAGGGCAGAACGAGAAGCGAGCTTGTGAGGGAGGCGTTGAGGAGATATTTCGAGGAACAGGAGTGGAAGGAGATCATCAGATATGGGATGAGCAGAGCCAGGGAGAAGGGGATAACCGAGGATCAGGTCGAGGAAATCGTCGATGAATACAGGAAGTGAGAGGCCGAGGGTCGTCATCGACACCAACGTTCACATCTCGGCTCTCAACTTTGGATGATAACAGGATTCTCGAATGTGCCCTGGAGGGGAAAGCAGAGTATATCATCTCAGGTGATAAGCGTCACTTGCTTCCCCTGAGGGAGTATGAAGGGATAAGGATTCTCTCTCCTTATGAGTTTCTACGGCTGATCGGAGGCCAACTTGCTGACTGAGTGAAGGTTGAGGAGCTCAAGTTAACATAATAAACATTATCGGAAATTCAAGGGCGGCCTCCAGCCCATCGGCGGGAAGGGAAAGCGGGGCTCGTCAAAAAGGTGTTATATCAGCTCCTCCAGGTTATCCATCACCTTCTCAAAGGCCTCCACGTAAAGCTTCATCAGCTCCAGCCTGTTGGGCGGGTTGATGCCGTAGACGTAGAAGTGGGAGTCCAGAAAGGCCTTGGCCACCGGGTAATCCTCCTCACGATACTCGACGCGCCCGCTATAATGCCTGCACGACCAGGGGCATCCCCTCCCATAGCCCACCTTCGCCTGGAAAACCTCCTGGGCCGGGACGGGCATCCTCTGCCACAGCCCCACCGGCACCCCTTCGGCCTTCAACGCCTCCTGAACCTTATCCCTCAAAACCCTGGGGTGAACGTCCAGCCCCAGCTCCTCGGGCTTGACTCCCACGACGTAGTTGTAATAGACCGGCTCCCGCTCCGGGGGGACATAGGGGGTCTCTATCCCCGGTATCTTGGAGAGATGCTCGGTCAGGAAGTTGCAGTTGCGGATCCGCCAGGCGTTGTATTCATCCAGCCTCCTCAGCTGGCTTCGGGCAAAAGCCTGTCCGAAGACGTCCCCCCTATACATCCAGCCCAGCCCGTAGGCGTTATACTCCTGATCCTCCCGCTCCCTCCCCGGGATTACCAGCTCGCCGAAGTATTGGAGCAGCGCGGCCCTCTTGTAATAAAGCTCGTCGTCCGTCACGAACAGCCCTCCCTCGCTGCCCGTGGTGAGCGGTTTTGACATCTGCATGCTGAAGCCCGCCACATCCCCCATCGTCCCGCACAACCTCCCCTTGTATCTGGCCCCGTGCGCCTGAGCAGCGTCCTCGATGACCTTTAGGCCGTAACGCCCGGCTATCTCCAGGATCGGGTCCATATCGGCCGGCATGCCGTGGACGTGCACCGGCATGATCGCCTTCGTCCTCTCCGAGATCTTCTCCTCGATCTTCGATGGATCGATGCAGAACGTTTTGGGCTCGATGTCGACGAAGACGGGTATGGCGTTGTGATGCAGCACGGCCGCCGCCGATGCCCAGAAGGTGAAGGCCGGCAGGATCACCTCATCCCCCGGGCCTATCCCCAGGGCGGCGACGCACATGTGCAGCGCCGCCGTCCCGCTGTTCGTCGGTATGCAATATCTCACCCCCAGATACTCCGCCCACTCCCTGGAGAGGCCCTCGAACTGTATCCTGCGCTGTTCGTTTATATCTTCCGCCTCCAATACCTCCATCACCGCCCGCCGGTCCTCATCCGTGATGTGAGGCCACGGCTTGATCATCCCCGGCGGGACGGTCGGCCTTCCCCCGTGGATGGCCAGTTTTTCGGCCATGTCTCATCCCTCCTCGCCGAACATGCGGTTTATCGTCGAAACCGTCTCCTCTACCAACAGATCTCCCCCCTCCGGCCCGACGATGTTGCTCGCCGGCACGCTGCCGTATCCCCCTCCTTCGAGGCTGCGGGCCGTCGGCAGATATGTCCCGCCGCCGGCCAGCTGCACGACGAAGGTCTGAACTGCCCTGCTGCGCGCCTTGATCCTTATCCCGTAATCCAGGTAAAGCTCGAACGGGTTGGTCGCGAAGGCGATCTCCCCCAGCCTCACCACATGTATCTCGACCGGATACGTCGGCTGGGATCTCTGAAGCTCATACCGCCTGATCACCCCCTGATACCACCTCCTCAGCCCGAAACAGCGCGACCGCTCCACGTCATACGGCGGCCTATCCGATAGCTCCCTCAACCTCTGGGTGAGCCGCTCCACCTGCTCCCGCGCCTCCTCCAGCTCCTCCTCCGTGATGATCCTCCGCGGCAGGTGGATGACCCTTCCTTCGTGTATGAGGACGGGCGAGTCGAACCGCTCCTTCGAGGCGACTTTGAACGTGAACTCGACCGCGTCGGCTATCCGCCTGGCGATCTCTTGGCGCTGTTGGGTGGGGCGGACCACCTCCTCGCTCTCGATCAACCCCTGCAGGCGCAACATCCTCATCTCCGCCCGGCGGTAATACATGAGATGGGGCGATTGATCCCCGGCAGCGCCGCACTGTGGCAGGACGAACAGATCCCCTCCCAGCCGCCTCCTCAGCTCGCATCTGGTCTCGTGCCAGAAGTCGGCGGAGATCAGCCAGTCGCCCTCGCTGACCTGCGCCGGGCAGGCCAGGTTGACCACCACGCCCGTCAGCCTCCCCTCTCCGTCGAAGGTGAACAGCTGATCGACGCCGTGATCCTCATACCCCTCGATGTGCGAGAACTCGGGCCGCGAGGTGTCCCCATACATGACGGCCCTGCCGTCCCTGAGGACCTGGCGCCGGTTGCGGCCCACGACGGCGTATCCCAGACCCCAGGCCACGCTCCCGGCCGATCGGCTCCTCCAAGCCCGCGCGATGCACTCCGCTGCCCTTTCGATGAAAAAGGAGGCGTATTCGCTCGGCTTCATCACGCCGGGGCCCATGTCCTCCCACTCCTCGTCGTCCGTCGCCGGGGCGGTGTGCGAATGGGTCGCGCTGATAAAGACCCTCTCCGGATCGAGGTCGTCGATCATCCCCCTCAGCTTGGCCCGAACCCCGCTCAAAATATCGTCGGGTATG
Organism: Candidatus Poribacteria bacterium; assembly: GCA_003645735.1. Taxonomy (GTDB): domain Bacteria; phylum Poribacteria; class WGA-4E; order B28-G17; family B28-G17; genus B28-G17. The sequence continues at coordinate 5,580 of QNBQ01000041.1, read as the reverse complement.
GCCACCATATCTGCCGAGGCCATCACGCACCCGACCCCGTCCCGTTCCAAGGCCAAAGCGGTGACCGTGATTGGATCCCGCACACCCTTCGAGATCCGGGCGTGGAACTGACCCCGGAGGATCACGGGCCGATCCGGGGTCACGTCGACGCTCGCCCAGCCGATCCTCAACCTCGACATATCCAACCCCCTAGCCCGACGATCTCTCCCGATGAGGATACAACATTCCGGGGCGGGTGTCCACCTCCCCTTAGGGCTTGCCTCTTGCCCGGAGACGTCGTATGATTTAGGCCGAAGGGCTTGCCGGAGGTGGTCGATGGGATATGTTGACGACAGCTGGAAAGTCCCTCTGAGGGAGAAGGCGGAGATATTCGAGAGGAACGTGCTTTACAGGCATTGGATAAACGGCCTTTACCCCTCGACCGTCGATTTCCCCCCGGGATATGAGGGGCCGCTCGACCCCACAACCGAGGGCAGGGCCGACGTGGCCCACTCGATAAACTGGACCTCCTACTACCTGGGCGGCCAGTGCTACAGATACCTGTTCACCAAGGACGAAAAGGTCAAGGAGCGCTGCAGCAAGATCTTCAGGGCGATCTGCAGGTGTATGGAGGTGACGGGGGTTAAGGGGCTGCTGGCCAGGGGATACGTGTTCGGGCACGGCCCCTCCTACGAGGAGAGGGAGGGGTCGCCCAAATCGAACTACTGGAGGCAGGGAGCGCCTCCCTATGAGAACCTGAACGCCCGCCCGATCGCCATAGCGGCGGGCCACAGGGTCAGATACCTCTTCGTCGCGGCGAAGGAGGGCTTCTTCAAGACGACCGCCGCCGGGACGAGCGAGGGGATCTACAGGAGCCTCGATTACGGCGAGAAGTGGATAGGGGATGGGGGCAGGAGCTGGCGAAGGTCGAACGAAGGGTTGGAGATCCCGCTGGCCTATCGGGTGCACACCCCCATCGGCTCCGACAAGATCTACTGCAGCACGCCCGCCGGCCTGTTCGTCAGCTCCGATAAAGGGCTGAGCTGGGAGAGCGCCAACCTGGTGCTGATATTCCACCAGAACATGCAGCGCGGGATAGGCGGCGCCGATCTCCTGGACGCCTACTGGCGGGCGAGGAGGACACGGCGCCGCCCGAAAGCTGGGACATGACCCCGCCGTGGAGGAGATGAGGCCTCGGATAAAAAAGATCGGAACGGTGGACTGCGACATGGTGGAGACCACCCCGGTCGTCTGGAAAGGACGCCTCTACAGGTTCGAATACGTCAGGCCGAACCACTGGGCGAACCGGACGGGGGACTCCTACTTCAGGTTCGTCGACGTGGAAACGGGCCGTCCCTCCCCTCCCTTCGCCCGCGGCTTCCACCTGGGAAGCGCCTATGTGGAGGGGGAGACGGCCTACGTATACGGGGTGGAGAGGTGGGGAGGGGATCGGATCTTCGTGTTCCGATCGGACGACCTGGAAAGCTGGCGTTCACAGGTCGCCCTGGAGACGCCGGGGTGGGGGATCTACAACAGCTCGGTCTGCAAGGCGGGCGACGGATACGTCATGGCGGTCGAGGTGGGCGAGCCGCCCGAGGTGGTGGGCGTCAGGTTCACCATCTTCTTCGCCGAGTCGAGGGATCTGCTCAGCTGGAGGATGCTCCCGCCTGACAGGGTTTACTCGAGGGATCGCTACACGGCCTGCCCCGTCCTGCGCTACGTCGACGGCTGGTTCTACATGATTTACCTCGAGGCCTATCCGGAGTGGCATTTCGCCCCGCATATCGTGCGCTCAAAGGATTTAAAGGAGTGGGAGCCGAGCCCCTTCAACCCGATCATGTGGCCCTCGGAGGAGGACAAGAGGATCGCCAACCCGAGCCTGCCGCCGCAGCTGAGGGAGCGCATAGCCGGGGCCGTCGACATCAACAACTCCGACGTCGACCTATGCGAATACCGGGGTCGGACGGTCATCTACTACAGCTGGGGGGATCAGCGCGGGACGGAGTTCCTGGCGGAGGCCGTCTATGAAGGCTCGCTGGAAAGCTTCCTCAAAGGCTTCTTCCCCGAAGGGGGAGGAAAGGGGAGGTGAGCGAATCATGAGGATTGGTTTCTTAACGGCGGTTCTGAACGATCGGCCTTTGACGGAGGTTTTAGATCTGGCCCGGGAGGCGGGCTATGATGCGGTGGAGATAGCGGCCTGGCCGTGGAGCAGACATATCTCCCCCAGGGAGGCGGCGGAGGGAAAGGGTGAGGAGATCGTAGCACAGGTCGAGGAGAGGGGCCTGTTCATCTCCGCCCTGACCTGTCACGTCAACCATCTCCACCCCGATCCGTCGGAGAGGGAAGCGTTAAACGAGCATTTCAGGTGGGTCGTCAGGGCGGCGGGGGCGATGGGGGTCCCCGTGGTGACGGCCGTGAGCGGCGCCCCCCTCCCCGACGTCGAGGAGGGCGAAAATTGGAAGATGTTCAAAGAGATAATGGGGGAGCACCTCAAGGAGGCCGCCGACCTCGGGGTCAAGATAGCCGTTGAGACCTTCCCTCCCTTTATGGTCCACAACATCCCAACCATCGAGCGGATGTTCGACGAGCTTCCCCAGGAGAACCTGGGCCTGAACTTCGATCCCTCCCACTTCGTCTGGCAGGGGATCGATTATCTGGAGGCGGTGAGGGGGTTCGGGGACAAGATCTTTCACTCCCATGCCAAGGACACCGAGGTTCTGAGCCACATCCTCAGGCTGGAGGGAGTGATGGGAAGGGGATGGTGGCGGTTCAGGATCCCCGGCTTCGGACAGGTCGATTGGAGGGCCCTGCTCAGCGCCTACAGGGAGGCGGGCTACGATTACGTCATCTCCTTCGAACATGAGGATCCCCTCTTCGGCCCCGAGGAGGGGGTAAGGAGGGCAGCCGGGTTCCTGGCCGAGCTGGTGAGGGGGTGAGGACTGTGGGCGCGGGGATCGCGATGGTTATCGTTATCCTGAGCGGGTGTTATGGGGGGATCGCCTCGGCCGGACCGGCGGGGTTTACGATGGTCGAGGAGGGGAGGCCGGTCTCCGCCATCGTCATCGGCGGGGAAGCCTCCCCCACGGAGAGACACGCCGCCGCCGAATTGGCCAAGTATGTTGAGATGATGAGCGGGGCGGCTCTGCCCTTGTTGGTCGAGGGGGAGGCTAAGGGGTTCGCTAACCTCGTGCTCATCGGGAGGCCCGAGACGAACGGGCTGATAAGGGAGCTGACCGAGAAGGGAGCCCTTCAGCTCTCCGAGGATTGGCCGGGGTTGGACGGGTTCGTGATAAAGACGGCCCGTGAGGGGGACAAAAGCTTCCTCGTCCTGGGCGGCTCCAGGGACAGGGGGACGCTTTACGCCGTTTACCACCTGTTGGAGAGGTTCCTCCACGTGGGCTTCTTCTGGGACGGCGACTTCGTGCCCGAGAGGGCGACGATCTCCCTCCCCCCCATCGACCTGGCCGAGAGGCCCAGGTTTCGCATCCGGCTTTCCATCAGCGGCTGTGGGTGCGCCGCCACCTATTCCTACGCCGGCTTCTGGGGCTTTGAGGAGTGGAAGCGGGAGCTGGACTGGCTGGTCAAGAACAAGTTCAACACCGTCCTCCTCACCATCGGGGGAGAGGTGGTGAGGAAGCTGGCCGAGGAGAGGATGGGACTGGGCCGCCGCCCCATCACCGAGGCGGACAGGGGGAAGATGGAGCTGGCCAAGCGGGTGTTCGATTACGTCCGCACCCTCGACCTGGAGGCCATAACCCCCTTCCCCTCCACCCAGGTGCCGGAGGAGTTCGTCAAAGCCCACCCCGAGGGCAGGTATTTCGCCGCCGGCTGGTTCATCGAAAAGGAGCTGGGGAGGCCCCTTCCCCGCCACATCCACCCCGCCGACCCGCTCTACAGGAGATGGGTCGAAACCTACATCCGCGCCTGGAACGAGGTTTACGGGACCTGGCATCTCTACTACGGCTGTGACCCTTACTCCGAAGCCCACTTCGAGACCTCGGACGAGGAGAGGAGGAGGATACAGGTCTCCCTCCCCCTCGGGGCCTTAAAGGGGATCAGGGCCGCCGATCCCGAAGGGATCTGGCACCTCAGCGGGTGGCCCTTCGTCTTCGACCGGAGGTTCTGGCCCGAGGAGACGCTTCAGGAGTTCCTCCGAAACATCCCCCCGGGAGGTGCCGTGATCTGGGATCTCTGGTGCGATCGGCATCCGGTCTACAAACAGGAGAGGGCCAAATACTTCGCCGGGAGGGAGTTCATCCTCTGCTTCCTCCACCAGTTCGGCGGGGACGACGGCCTGAGGGGCGACATGGGGGGAGCCATCCGTATCGTCAAGGAGGCGGCGCGCGACGAGAGGGCCCGAAATTGCGTCGGCTTCGGGCTGACCATGGAGGTTCTTCACTACACCGTCCACTACTACGACCTCCTGGCCAAGCTGGCCTGGAGCCCCGATGAGGTCGAGCTTCCGTCTTATCTCGACGACCTGACCCTGCGCCGATATGGGAGGGAGGTTTTCGGCCCCATGAGGAAGGCGGTTCAGGCCCTGGCCAGCACGGTCTACGGCCCTTTGGGCTCCTCCGAGGCCCGCTATCAGCACAGGCTCTACCCCTTCGAGAGCCCTCACCCCTCGTTACCGCCGCCCCAGGCGCTGGCCGTGCTCGAGGGGTTGGAGGAGTTCATGCGGACCGCCCTATCACTTCCCCCCAATGCCCTGGGGAACCGGCTGCTCCAAAACGACCTGGTGGACGCCTTCCGCCAATACGTGACCGAGCTTTTCAACCTCCACCTCAATCTGCTCGAAAGCGCCTTCGCCTCCGGCGATTCCGAAGCGTTCGAAAGGGAGGCGGGGGTGCTCTCGCTCCTCCTCGACCAGCTGGAGAAGGTCCTCTCCGCCCGAGACGACTACCGCATCGAGGCCGTCGTGGAGCGGCTCTCCCGACATCCCACAAATCCCTCCCCCGAGGCGCTTCGCCGGTGGATACGGGATCAGGGATTGACCTTCGCCGCCTCGATCCCCAACCTGATCGACTACCAGAGCAAGGACGTCTACGAGCTGGTGAGGTTCTACTACCGGCCGAGGGCCGAGGCTTATGTCAACCTTTTGCGGGAGAGGATGCGGAGGGGCGAGACGAGGGTGAGCAGGGAGGAGCTCGATTCCCTTTACCGGGCCATCGAGCTGAGATGGGTGGAGGAGGGCTACGATCCGGGGAACGCCCCTCCTTATGAAGGGCCCATGTGGAAGGCCGTTGAGGAGGCCTTCGAAAGGCTGAGCTCCGACCCGGAGGTTCGCGCGGTGTGGAAGGCTTTCAGGCCGAGGAAGGGGCTCGTCAACCCGGATTTCGAGGAGGGCCTGGCCGGCTGGTTCATGCGGCTGACGGAGGGGGCGGAGGTCCGAACGAGCGGGGAGAGGGCGTCCTCGGGGAAGAGATCGCTTCATCTCAAGCTGATCCCTCTGAAAGGGGTGATGAAGTCCGCTCAGGTGTGGCAGATCTTGACGGCCCCCGAAAGCTTCTCCCTCGAATTCGACTACTTCATCGTCTCCCACACCGAATTGGCCAACGCCGGGGTGATGGTGGAGGGATTCGACGGGCGGGGCAGAAAGGT
>QNBQ01000040.1 GCA_003645735.1 Candidatus Poribacteria bacterium | reverse complement strand
GTTCCATTTCACCAGCGCCCACGCCACGCTCTGGCCCAACAGATACCCGACCACCGCGCCGATTATCGCGTAAACCACCGACTCGGCCATGAAGAGGAAGGCTATGTGGGTGGGCGCCAGGCCAACGGCGCTGTAGATCCCTATCTCCCTCACCCTCTCGTAAACGGCGCCCAGCATCGTGTTGAGGACGATCAGTGCGGCTATCAAGATCGGCACGAACAGGTTGCTCAACCCGGAGAACGAGGTCATGCCGATGGAGCTGTAGAGATACGTCTCCCTACCCCTTCCGACGAAGAAGTCCAGCGCCAGCCTGTTGAGCAGCGGCCCCATTATGGCGTCCAGCTTCTCTATCGGATCGAGATCGGGCGGATCTCCTTCCACCCCGCCGACCCTCACGGCGATCGACTGGAGCGTCCCTCCCTGGTTCATCACGACGTGGAACGGCAGTATGGCCACGCTGTCGGGCGGCAGGTGGATGTATTTCTGCAGCTCCCCTTCGGTCGCCTGCTGCTCCTGCAGCCCCCTGGCCCTCTGCTGCTCCATGATCTGGTAATCGACGGGCGTCAGCTCCTCCCCATCCAGATCCTTCAGATCCTTGAACCCAAGCCCCAACACGCCCACGACGGTGAAGTCGGCGCCGTAGATCCTGACTTTGGCCTTGCCCACGTCGTCCGCGCCGATGCCCAGGTAACTGGCTATGCCGCTTGGCAGGATGCAGACGTAGGTCTCGCCCGGCTTGAACCACCTGCCGTAGCGGAGGTATCTATCTATGCGGGTCACCTTGGGCTCCTCGGCGCTCATCCCGACCAGCATGTTGGCTGTGTAGGTCTTCGGCTCATCGGTGTCGACCCTGGTAAGCTGTATGAAGGACTGGTTGCCGAGGCCGGCAGATCTATACCACGCCCTGGGCGCGACATAATTGCGGACGTGGTATTTCCTCCCGTCCCTGGTCGTTATGTCCATCTCGCGCAGGTCGTTCATGATGTTGGTCAGGACCGGCTCCTCCAGCGCCCTCCAGTATTGATCCCTTATCAGTATCCCGGTGTAGGGCGGCGTCAGCGACGGCAGGTGGGTCTTGTTCGGCCTGATGAAGGTTCTGACGGAGGTGAAAGAGATGACGGTGAAGGTCAGGATGACCAGGGTGGCGCAGGTTAGGATCGTCCTGCCCTTACGTTTCCTCATGTTGGAGACGCCCAGCGAGAAGGCGGCCGCGCTGGCCGAGAGCCTGCCTACGTCAGCCTTGTAGACCTTCGAGGCTTCCCTCCTCATCAGCTCCACCTGTTCCTCGAACTTCCGCACGATGATCATTATCACCAGGATCGATAGGGCCAGCACAACGAAGGCCAGCAGGATGATGAGCGGGGTGATCGTTATCCTGAAGGCCGGGTGGACCTGGGCCAGCAGGAAGAAGACGAGGATGAAGATGCCGAAGGCCGTGGCCACCTGTTTGTGGACGTCCGGGAAGGCGAAGAGCAGCCTCTCGAGGAAGTAGGCGAACGGCAGCAGCAGGGCCAGGTAGAACATCACGCCCTTCACCACATCGTTCCCCGTGTTCTTGACGTCCGGATACGCCCTCGACTCATACCCCCACGCGGCGTGGACGAGCTTGAACGCCTGATCGTAGTTCTTCCTCCTCAGCCGCTCGTCAGCCGCCTTCAGACACTCCCAGGCCATCCTGTGGAGCGCGTCCAGCCTGTTGGAGGATATGCCGTATTTCTTGAACAGCTCGTTCCTGTTCTCGTCCAACACCCACATGTCCCTCACGACGACATAGGGGGTGAGCCTGACGGAGCCGTTCTCCCTGACGATGAACCCCTCGCCGGTGTAGAGGGTCGGGTTTTTGACGCCGAGCTTGGTCGCCTTGATCAGCACCAATCTCTTGCCGATGACGCCGTAGGACATGCCCACTTTTATCTTCTGGCCCGGCTCGGCGTAGACCAGCGCTATCGGCTCGACGGCGGAGATACCCTGCTGGAACCAGGGCTTGGACATGCCGTATCTTCTCGGCTCGCTGTCGGTCTTGGCGTCATACACCTGCATCTCGCGCAGGGTTCTGAGGTATCTCGGGTCGACCAGGTCGTAGATGGTGACGCTGACGCACGGGAAGACGACGATCCTGCATCCCCTCCTGCGGGTGTTGATCGGTATTTTGTTGCTGAAGATCTTGGCGCCGTAGGTCCCCAGATCCGGCGCGTAGACTATGTCGCCCGAGTCCGGGTCGAGCTTATATGCCTCGACCTCCTGCACCCCTCCGGGCCTATAGGTCGCCCTCCACTCCATCGCCAGCCCGCTCACCTCGAAGTTCCCCTTGATATCGCCCGTGGTGTAGAGATCGCCCCTGACGCCCATCATCGTCTTGTGCCTGCGCCTTATGGCCACTATGGCGTGGGGAACGGGCTTTTCGGGGATGGAGCTCTCCTTGGCGTCGAACTCGACCACGTCCCCGAACAGCACGCAGTAGTAGTTGCCGGTTCTGGCCGCGGTGGGCATCTCGGGATCGCTCAGGGCCTGAACGAGCACCGCGGCTATCGTCTTGACCTGTTCCTCGAGGTTATCGAAGTTGACCCTTTCTATCGTGTCGAGCGGGGTGTCGGTCAGGACCCTGGCGTCGTCGATCGTGGCCAGCGCTATTCCGGTCTTTCCGGCCAGGGTCGCCACCTCGCTGTCGAACGCGATCTTGCCGGGGATGTATGTCCTCCAGATCTTGCCGCCGCTGGCGCTTATGGCGTTGACGAAGTTGGAGGAGCCTCCCAGGCCCACGATGTTGAGCAACGTCTCTATGTCGGCTATCTCATCCTCGGTCATGTCCTTCAGGTTCATACCCCTTAAGGCCAGCATCTGATCCAGCCTGGCGAACAGCCTCATCTGCCTCTTGTGGCTCCTGCGGGCGGCGCGTATGTCGTTGCGGATGAACCTGTCCACCTCCTTACGGATATATTCCATGTCCTTCTGCATGCTCTCGGACGGCTCGCCCCTCTGCTTCATGTTCTCGAACTCGAGCTTCATCAGCCTGCTTATGCCGCTGAGGCTTATGAGGGTGTCGTAGTAGTCCTCGACCAGCGTCTCAAGCGTTTTGCCCTGGATGGCCCTCTTGGCCACATAGGAGGAGGCCAGCCCCCACTGGCTTGAGAGCACCGCCTGGCGGATCTCGTCGTCGGTGAACTTCCAGAGCTTCTGAACCCTTATGGCGAAGTCGGCGTCGTTGGCGTAATCGGCCAGCTTGTTGCCTATCGATGCGAACTCCCTCCTCAGCACGAACTCGGGCTGCTGGTCGTAGAACCATCCCTTGCAGAAGACGCCCACCTGGTTGTTCTGCGTGGAGAGGTCGAGGGAGATGAACAGCGAGGTGTAGTAACGGTTCATCGTATACTGCAGCTCTATGGCCTGGGCGATCGCCTTTATCCTTCGCTCATACTCCTCCTTGTTCATCCTGGAGAAGATCTCGACCTTCTTCTGGATGTTCCTGTATCTGGAGTTGCGGAGGGTGAGGAGGTTGTCCCGGAGCAGCTGCTTCTGTTCGTCGGTGAGGAAGACGATCGAGTCGATCTGGTTGTAGAGGTTCTGCAGCTCTATGATGTCGTTTTTGGCCCTGGTTAGGGCCAGCTTAAGCAGCCTGTCCTCCTCATATGCGGAGAAGAGCTGGGCGTGTGCCTCTAAGACCTTCGAATACTCCTCCTCGCTGAGGAAATGTTTCAAAGCCCTCTTCTCCTCATCGGAGAACTCCCTCTCTATCCTGTTGGCGTTTTCGGCCAACAGCTTCAGCCTTGGCAGCTCCAGCTCCGCGTTCCTCTCGGCTATCCTCATCAGCCTGGCGTATTCGGCGAGCAACCTCTCCGTGTTGCCCTCGCCCTTCACGAGATCCCTCTTCGTCGCTATGACGAGCGACAGCTCCTCGTCGCCCAGGTAATTTTTCAGGAATTCGAGGTCGTCCTTGGAGATCTTGGCTTTGGGCGGGAGGGAGGCTATCCTTCGAACCCTCTCGATGAAGCGGGAGACGTTCGATCTTTTGGCCGTCTCGTAAGCTTTCCGCAACAGCTCCCTCTCCTCAGCGGCGTAATCCCTTCCCTTCTCCGCCGAGGCGAGCGTGTTCCTCGCCTTCAGGATGCGGGTCAGCTCGCTCGAGGTGAGGTGCCGGTCGAGCAGCTTTTCGTAGGAATACATCCTCTTCAGCTTCTCATACTCCCAGTCCTCCAAGATCTTGAACTGCGGCATCGACCGCAGCTCCTCCTCGGTGAACAGGTATTGGTATCTCGTGTATCTCTTTATCCTGCCGGACTTCACGTCCTGCACGAGCTTCCCCAGCGCTTTGACGTCGAGCTCGGCGATCGGCAGGGCCACGTCCCGCAGCAGCTCCCTTTGAGTTCTCCTGGCCTCCTTCAGCGCCTGTTGCCTGAGCTGATCGAGTTTATCGACGACGTCCTTGAAGAAGTGGATCGTCTGAAGCCCGTCCTTCCTGAACTTGGCGAGCGCCGCCTCAAGCCTCGCCTGATCCTCGGGTGTGAACTCCTGTTTTTCGCGCTTGCCCATTGTCTCCCGCTTCTCCTTCCGCCTCTCTATCTCGTTCCTCTTGGCGTTTACCAAGCTGTTGATCTCGTTTTGGACGGCGGCTATGTCGTCGAGCGCCGAGCTCAGGTAGGCCATATCATCGGTCAGCTCGTTGACCCTCTTGAAGAAGGAGGGCGGAAGGTCTATCAGCAGCCTCCTGTCAAGCGACAGGGCTATCTTCCTGCCAAGCTCCTGGAACTCCCTCAGATCCTCGTAGATATCCCGCCTCAGCTGCCTCATATCCCCCGCTATATCCCTGCTTATCCCCTCCATGAAGGCGCGCATCCCGGCCAGGCCCTGGAAGTGGGCGTCGGTGGCCAGGAACATGACGGATCTGCCGGGCCTGTATTCGGGCTTGGAGAGCACCCTTATAAGCTCGAACAGCGCGGCTATGCCGGAGGTGGTGTCGGCTCCCGGGGCCAGGTAGGGGACGACCGACATGGAGTCATAATAGGCCGATATGACGACCAGCTCGTCCTTAAGCTCCGGATCGCTCCCCTCGAGTATCCCCCTGATGTTCCTGCCAGTTCTGTTCTCCCAGGTGACGGTGCAGGTCAGCTTGCCGTCTATCCTCCTGGTCGCCCCGCCGTCGGGGCCGAGCAGATCCAGCAGCCATTTGGCGTCCTCCTTAGAGATCCAGAACCTGGGGATGGCGGCCGGGACGGTGAGGAACTTCGTCTCCGCCTCGCCCCTTATCGTCTCATCCGGCTCGATAAAGATGACGGCGCTGGCGCCTATCATCGCGGCGTTTATCCACCTGGTTGAGCAGTTAAAATCGAGCAGGACGATGCCGCCTTTGGGGATGAATATGGACGACTCGCTCGCCTCGACGAACTCGCCCGGCTCGTCCACCGTCCCGTCCCTGTCGTTGTCTATCCCGTCCTTATCGTCGCCGGGTATCTCGTCCACTATCCCGTCCCCATCGTTATCGGCCCCGTCGTTCTTCCAGGTCGCCACCTCGCTGAGCAGGACCATCTCGTCCTCTTCGTCTATGACGCCGTCCCTGTCGTTATCTATCCCGTCGTCCGACCTCTGAAGGTGGGTGTTGAGGATGTCGTCCACTATGCTGCTTATGCTGACCCTGAACTTATGGGCGACCTTGGCGATCGTGTCGCCCGGCTGAACCTCATACCAGAAGCCCCCGACGTCCTTCCCGTTGAAGTCCTTGAGATCGGCCTTCCCGCAGTAGAATATCCTCCCCTCAAGCCCCCCGGTGGGGATGAAGATCTTGTCGCCGGGGACGACCGCCACCTCCCCCGGCTCATCCACCTGTCCGTCCGAGTCGTTATCCCGCCCGTCGTGTGCCTGCATCGCCAAGAAAGCATTTCTCGGGTCGTTTACGATCTTTTCAAGCGGAACCCCGAACTCCTCGGCCAGCTGTTCGAGCGTCTCGCCCTGTTGGACGGTGTATTTCAACCCGTCGGGCACGAACGACAGCCTGACCAGGTTCGGCCAGATCGCGTATACCCTGATCTTCCTCAGCAGCTTCCCGTTCTCATAGACCTCAAGCGTCCCATCGCCGTGATCTATGGGGACGGTGACGGTGAAATCGCGGCTGCTTACGTCCTTAAGCCCCAGCTCCAGGAAACGATCGAAGACGTATTTGCTGGCGCTTTCGGCGGTGTCATACCCTGTCACCCTCGTCCTCAACGCCGAGAGGCGGGCTATATCCCGCTTCATGTTGTCGATGTTGATCTCCTCGGTTATCTTGGCCGCCTTCTCGGAGAGGTCGACTTTAGCGGCGCGGACGAGGGCAGGGGAGGAGAGGAGCGCTGCGGCAAGCAGGACGATCCATAATCCCTTTATTCTCGCCATCTGCTTCCGTCCCTCCTTTGGAAGGCTCTCATCTATGATATCATTGGTTTGAACCTCATGTCAATCCAGCAGCGATGCGCCGAACCTGAAAGCCTTCAAAACGATCGATGTTATCAAGCCGACGCTCAGGTTGTCATCTATGCCGGTGGGAGCCGCCTCAGCCAGGGTTGCGACGGCCGACCCTAGCACCACCTCGGCGGGGCTCAGCCTCAAACGCCCCTTGACCAGCGAGCCGACGATCAGACAGCAGATCAGATGCGCCAGGCTCCCCTCGACCGTCTTGTGGAAGAACCTCCTCCTGCCGAACCTCAGCCCGAAGAACTTGGCGAACATGTCCCCGAAGATCAGAAATAACATCACTAAGAAAGCTATGCTCCTCTCGAAAAGCAGCAGCGTGATCGAGGAGGCGATCAGGAAGAGCGTCATCGACGAGAACCTCCTCGCCTCCTTCTCCTTGAAGACCATCATCAGGTTCCTGAAGAGCAGCAGGTTGAGCCTCGAATGGGAGAGCCTGACCAGGTCGAAAAGCAGGAAGGCCAGCGTCACGCCGCCCAAAAGCGTGATGGCGAACGGCTTCCCTATAAGCTCGTAGAAGACCAGAAACAGGACGGCGAACGGCCTGAGGGCGAACCGCCAAAGCTTCAGGCTCCTCCTCGCCTCGGGCTTCAGCGCGAAGATCCTCTCCTTGATGATGTTGAGGACGATGTCGACGAACAGGATATGGGCTATCAACAGGCCGGTGAAGATCGTGAGGGGGTTGACGCCGTTGCGTAGGATCACCTGATAGATGAGGACGGGCAGGACGACCACTCCCACGACCGTCCCCCTCTTCGAGATATACCAGAAGGCCAACACGGCCGCCAGGAGGACCAGCCAGTCGAAGTAAGAGGCCCTCAACTTCTGGAGGTCGGAGTAGAGCAGGAAGAGGTTCCTCAACATCAGCCCCACGGCGGTCGCCACGCCCTGCCCTCCCCTGAAGCCCAGGTAAAACGGGAAGACGTGGCCGGCTATGGCGGCTATGCCGCTGGCGTAGGCGACCGGTTCGGATACCCTCAGCAGTTTAAGGGAGATGTAAACGGCCCCGACCCCTTTGAGCGTGTCGTAGATCGCCGTGGGGACGGCGGGGAGCAGTCCCAGAACTTTGGCGGTGTTGACCGTGCCGGCGTTTCCCGTGCCGTGCTGCCTTATGTCGATCCCCTTGATCAGCCTGCCGAGGATGTAGGCCGGCAGTATCGACCCTATGAGGTAGCCGATGAGTATGGCCGCCGCTTCCCTCAAAACGACACCCTCACGTCAGGGGTTTTCCGTCCTCCCCTTCAGAAACCGAATCGCCCTCTCAAGCCTCCCAAGCGTCCTTTCCCTTCCCAGCAGCTCTATCGTCTCGAACAGCCCCGGCCCCACCGTCTTGCCCGTGATGGCCACCCTTATCGGCTGGAAGACCCTTATCGCCTTCAGGCCCTTCCCCTCGACGTATCCCCTCAGCGCCCTTTCGATCTCCCCCCTCTCGAACGGCTCGACGCCGGCCAAAAGCTCCTTCACCTCCTCCAACATCTCCGGCACGCCCTCCTTGGATAGCCACTTCCTCAGCCCCTCCTCGGAGTATTCGAACTCGTCCGTGAAGAAGAAGTAGGTGTAGTCCACTATGTCGGCCAGCGTCGTCATCCTATCGCCCACGGCCTCGACGATCTTCTCCAGCCATCTCCGCTTCTCCGGCGTTATCTCCTCACGCTTGATCAGACCGGCCCTCTCCAGGAAGGGGATGACCGCGTCCGTCCTCTTCGAGAGGGGCATCATCATGATGTATTGCTTGTTGAGCCAGTTCAGCTTGTTTATGTCGAAGACGCTCCCGCTCCTGCCCACCCTGTCCAGGTCGAACTTCTCTATAAGCTCCTCGACGGTGAAGATCTCCTCCTTATCGTCGTATGACCATCCCAGCCTGGCCAGGAAGTTTATCATCGCCTCCGGCAGGTATCCCTGGTCTCTATACCACTCGACCGCCACGGCGCCGTGCCGCTTGCTCAGCTTCTCCCCCTTGCTGCTCCCCAGAACCATCGGCACGTGCGCGAACTTGGGCGGCTCGACACCCAGCGCCTTGTAGATCAGGATCTGCTTCGGCGTGTTGGACAGGTGCTCAGACGCCCTGATGACGTGGGTTATCCTCATCAGATAGTCGTCCACGACGGTGGCGAAGTTGTAAACCGGCATGCCGTTCGACTTCATGATGATGAAATCGTCGAACTCCTTCACGTCGAACTCCACATCGCCCAGCACCAGGTCGTGGACGACTATCTTCCCCTCGCGCGATCCCCACGCCGCCTCGACGTTCAGCCTTATAGTCGGCCTCCTCCCCTCCCTCTCGAACCTCTCCCTCTCCTCGGGCGTCAGGTTCCGGCACTTCCCCGGGTATTTGAACGGCCTGCCCCGCTTTCTGGCCTCCTCCCTCATCGCGTCCAGCTCCTCCTTGGTGCAGTAGCAGTAGTAGGCCTTGCCGCCTTCGACCAGCTTTTTGGCGTATTCCCTGTAGATGTCGAGCCGCTGGGATTGGATGTAGGGGCCGTAGGGGCCGCCCACCTCGGGGCCCTCGTCCCAGTCCATCCCCAGCCACCTGAGCGCGTCCAGTATCGCCTTGACCGCCTCCTCGGATGACCTCTCGAGATCAGTGTCGTCTATCCTGACGATGAACTTGCCCCCGTGATGTCTGGCGAAGAGCCAGTTGAAGAGGGCCGTCCTGGCGTTGCCCAGGTGCATGTGACCCGTCGGGGCGGGGGCTATCCTCACCCTGACCTCGTCCGTCCTTCCCATCTCAATCATCCTCTAGCTCCAATGAGAATCTGCTGGGCAAAGGCTCCGGCTGGCCGAGGTATTTGCTGGAGGGCTTCTTGTTGTAGGGGACCTTGGCAGGGGAGGAGAGCAGCTCGAAGGTGAAGGCGCAGATCCGCATCCCCGGGTAGAGCGCCACGGGCATCCTCCCCAGGT
>QNBQ01000039.1 GCA_003645735.1 Candidatus Poribacteria bacterium | reverse complement strand
TGGGGGTCACGCCGGGGCTGGTGGCGATGATACAGGTGACCGAGGCGATCAAGTTCTTCACAGGGATAGGCGAGCTTCTGAAGGGCGAGATGTTGATCTACGACGGGGAGAGGATGAGGTTCATGAGGGTCGAGCTGTCCTATGATCCCAACTGTCCCGAGTGCGGAGGGGGAGGGAGATGAGGATAGCTGAGGATATAACGAAGCTGGTAGGCAATACGCCGCTCGTGCGCCTCAACAAGGTGACGAAAGGGGCGTATGCGGCCGTCGTGGCGAAGCTCGAAACCTTTAACCCCCTCTCCAGCGTCAAGGACAGGATAGCCGTGGCCATGATAGAGGACGCCGAGCGGCGCGGATTGATAGACAAGGACACGACCATAATCGAGCCTACCAGCGGCAACACCGGCATAGGGCTGGCCTTCGTCTGCGCCGCCAAGGGATACAGGCTGATCCTCACCATGCCCGAGACGATGAGCGTTGAGAGGAGGAGGCTGCTCAGGGCGTTGGGCGCGGAGGTGGTGCTGACCCCGGGCGAGGAGGGGATGCCGGGCGCCATAAGGATGGCCCAAAAGCTGCTCAAGGAGATCCCCAACTCCTTCATGCCCCAGCAGTTCGAAAACCCCGCAAACCCGCGCATCCACAGGGAGACGACCGCCGAGGAGATCTGGAGGGACACGGACGGTAAGGTGGATATAGTCGTGGCCGGGATAGGGACGGGCGGGACGATAACGGGGATAGCCGAGGCTTTGAAGGAGAGGAAGCCGGAGGTGAGGATAGTGGGCGTCGAGCCGGCATCATCTCCCGTCCTTTCGGGCGGAAAGCCGGGGCCTCACAAGATCCAGGGGATCGGCGCCGGCTTCATACCTAAGGTCCTGAGGGTCGACCTGCTCGACGAGGTGATAGCGGTGACCGACGAGGAGGCGGCTCAGATGACCAGGAGGCTGGCCAAGGAGGAGGGGATATTCGTCGGCATCTCCTCGGGCGCCGCCTGCCACGCCGCCCTTAAGGTGGCGAGGAGGCCGGAGAACAAGGACAAGCTCATCGTGGTCATCTTCCCCGACACGGGCGAGAGATACCTCAGCACCTGGATATTCGAGGGCTAAAGCTCCGCCTCCCCCCGCTCCTGGGGGGGAAGGGCGGGGTTGACGAAGATGGTCCTCTCGTTCCTGTAGATGACGAACCCGCTTTTCGCGCCCTGGGGCTTGGTCACGTATTTGACGAGGGTGTAATCGACGGGGACGTTGGAGGAGTCGCGGGCCTTGCTGAAGTAGGCGGCTATCCTGGCCGCCTCAAGCAGCGTGCTCATCGGGACATCCCTGTTTTCGGGGTTGCGGATCACCACGTGCGAGCCGGCCATCCCTTTCACGTGCAGCCAGACGTCGTTTTTCGAGGCGAACTTCATCGTCAAGAGGTCGTTTTCCCTGTCGTTCCTCCCGACCAGTATCTCGAAGCCATCGGATGAGACGAACCTCTTGAACGGCCTGGGCTCCTTCTCCTTGCGCTTGGCCCCCTTCTCCTCCTCGACCGCCCACCCCTCCTTTCTCAGCTCCTCCTTGACCCGTTTGAGCTCCTCCATGGAGCCGGCGGCCTCGGCCCTCTCTATGAACTCCTCCAGTATCTCGACCGTTTTTTTGTGATCGGCTATGACGCTGGATAGCTTCGCCCTGGCCCTCTTGGCCTTGGCGTATCTCTTGAAGTAGGCCTGTGCGTTTGCGGCGGGGGAGAGCTCGGGGGAGAGCTCCACCTCGATCATCCTCAAGTTGGGGTCGTAATAGTTGATGAGCAGCGCCCTGGTATCGCCCTTCCTTATCCTGTTCAGGTTGGCCAGGATCAGCTCGCCCTTGATCCTGAGGATCTCGTAATCCTCGGCCTTTTCAAGCTCCTCTTCGAGCTTTTTCAGCTTCTCGGCGAGGGAGTCCCTCCACCTTTTAAGCCTCCTTATCAGGGCGGCCTTGGAGCTGAGGAACCGCTCGTATTCGATCCTCTCCCGGTGGAAGGCGTCGAGCGCCTCGCTCATCGTGTCGAAGAAGACGGGCTCGGCCACCGGCTCAAGCGACCTGAGCCTTATGGGCGCTACGGCGACCGGTCTGCCGTCCTCGCCCATCATGACGCACGGCCTGCCGTCGCCCACCCCCTCCCTTATCGCCTCGATCACCTCGCGGAAGGCCTCCCAAACCGCCTCCGGATCGGGCGAGCCGGCCCTGAACTCCACCTCCCTGGCCAAAGCCGGGCTGAAGCCCTCCACCCCCTCAAGTATCGCCCTCCAAACCTCATCCCTCGACGAGAGCAGCTCGATGAGCTCCTCCCTCCCGATCTCGAACGGGTTCAGCTTGTCCCTGGAGGGCGGAGGGATGTATTCCCTGCCGGGCAGGACCTCCCGGTATCTGCTGAGGGAGGAGTCGATGTGTTTGATGCTCTCCAGTATCCTGCCCGAGCTTTTCTCGACGAGGATGATGTTGCTGTGTTTCCCCATGAACTCGCAGATCAGGACCTTCGGCTCCGGCTCCAGAAATTCGCCGGCGGGTTTCACCTCGATGTGGAGTATCCTGTCCAGGCCGATCTGGCGGATGTCCGTCACGGTTCCCCTGCCGAGGTGGGTGAGGAGGAAATCGGAGAAATGCCTCCTCTCCTTGACCTTCGGGGGTTTGGGGATCAGGTGCGCCCTGGCGTGGACCGGGTGGGCGGAGATGAGGAGGTTGTAGGGGCCTATCCGGAGGACGATCTCGTGGTCGTCCGGCTGCAGGACGGCCCTGACCCTCTCGCCGACGAGGGGCCTCAGCTCGTCCATCAGCCTGTAAAGCGAGAAGCTGTCGAAAGCCACCCTTTTTCACCCCTCAAGCTGGAGCTGTTTCAACCTCTCGGCCTGATCGGCGAGCATAAGCGGCTCGATGATCTGATCCAGCTCGCCGTCCAGGATCGCTTCGAGGTTGTAGATCGTCAGGTTTATCCTGTCGTCGGTCACCCTGTTCTGGGGGAAGTTGTAGGTCCTTATTCTCTCGCTCCTCTCGCCCGATCCTATCATGCTCCTTCGAGCGATCGCCCTCTCCCTCTCGAGCTCCCTCTGTTTGAGGTCGAGCAATCTGGCCCTGAGAATCTTTAGCGCCTTGGCCTTGTTCTGGTGCTGGGATCTCTCATCCTGACAGGAGACGGTTATGCCGGTGGGCAGGTGGGTGATCCTGACGGCGGAGTCGGTTCTGTTGACGTGCTGTCCGCCGTGTCCTCCGGCCCTGAACGTCTCTATCCTCAGATCCTCCTCCTTGATCTCCACCTCCACCTCCTCCGCCTCGGGCAGGACGGCGACCGTGACGGTCGATGTGTGTATCCTGCCGCTGGCCTCCGTGACGGGCACCCTCTGGACCCTGTGAACCCCTCCCTCGAACTTCAGCCTGCTGTATGCGCCCTTCCCCTCGATCCTGAAGATGATCTCCTTGAACCCCCCGAGCTCCGTCGGATGGGAGCTGAGAACCTCCACTTTCCAGCCCCGTCTCTTGGCGTATCGGGCATACATCCTGAACAGATCCGCGGCGAAGAGGGCGGCCTCCTCCCCTCCGGCGCCGGCCCTTATCTCCATGATGACGTTCCGCTCGTCGTTGGGGTCCTTGGGTATGAGCAGCAGCTTCAGCTTCTCCTCCAGCTTCTCCCTCTCCCGCTTCAGCCTCTTTATCTCCCCCTTCAGGAACTCGATCATCTCGCCGTCTTCCTCCTCTTTGAGCATCTCCTCGGCGTCCTCCAGATCCTTCATCACGCCCTTCAGCCTCTCGTATGTCTCGACAATGGGCTGAAGCTCGGCCCTGGCCTTGGATATCTGTTGCAGTTTTCGGGGGTCGGACAGCACCTTCGGATCGCTCATCATCCCGTCCAGCTCGGCGCATCTCCTCTCTATCTCCTCAAGCTTTCTCCGGAGCCTATCTAACATCGCCGATCACCCCGTCCGATGGGTTTACCTCCAGAGGTATGTCAGCCCCACGAGCGCGGCGCCCAACACGACGAAGACGGGGGAGATGTTCGTGAAGGCCAGAATTCCGAAGGCGGCGGCCGCCACGGCGTAAGCCCTCAAATCCCCCACCGCCCCCAGCTTCAGGAATTTGAAGGCCGCCACGGCTATGAGCGCCAAAACCGCCGGCTTGATCCCTCTCAGCGCCGCCTCCACCACCCTCGACTCCCTGAACCTCAGGAACAGGAACGAGGCGAGCCCCATGAGGGCGGCGGACGGGAGGATGTATCCCAGCACCGAGGAGATCGCCCCCCACACCCCGGCCACCTTGTAGCCCGTATACGTCACCATCTTGATCGATATGGGGCCGGGGAGGGCGCTGGCTATGGCCCAGCCGTCCTGGTAATCCTCGGCGGTCAGCCACCCCCTGGCCACGACCTCCTCCTGGATGGCCGAGGCCAGCGCGTGGCCTGCGCCGAAGATGAAGGCCCCCAGCTTGAGGAAGATGAGGAACAGCTTCAGGTGGATCATCTCTCCCCTTCCATCGAAAGGAGCTCTTTGAGGGCGGCCAGGGCGACCCTCACCTGATCGCGGCTCGGCTCCCTGGTCGTGAGCCTCTGCAACAGCAGCCCGGGCGCTACCGCCAGATCCACCAGCTTATTGCCCCTGTGTTTGGATGCGAACCCGATGATCTCGTATGAGAGGCCGGCGACGACCGGGATGAGGGCCAGCCTGCTGCCTATCCTGACCGCCATCGACTCGGGCCTCCCCGCAAGCGAGAAGATCAGTATGCTGAGGACCAGAACCGTCAGGATGAAGGAGGTGCCGCATCTGGGGTGGAGCGTTGAGTATCCCATCACCCTCTCCTCCGTCAGCTCATCGCCCGCCTCATACGCGTTTATCGACTTGTGCTCCGCGCCGTGGTATTGGAAGACCCTTCTTATGTCGGGCATCGTCGAAATAAACGCGATGTAAGCGAGGAAGATCGCCAGCCTTATCAGCCCGTCGAGCAGGTTGAACGTCCAACCTCCCTGGGCGAGTTTACCGGCCAGGAAGGCCGGCAGGGCGATGAATAAACCGACCCCCAGCAGCGCGCTCATCAGGAGGGCGAGCGCAATTGACCCCGACCCGCCCTTCGCCTCGCCGCCGGAGGCCTCCTCGGCGGAGGCGATCAGAGCCTTCGTCCCCAGGTGGATCGACTCGATCAGGACGGCTATCCCTCTGAGGAAGGGCTTCCTCAGGGGAGGGAACCTGTGCCTCAGCGGCCTTATCCTCTCGCCCCTGACCGATATCTCTCCCCCGGGGGTCCTTACGGCGACGACTAAGGAGCGGGCGGAGCGGAACATCACCCCTTCGATGACCGCCTGCCCGCCTATCACTTGGTCACGTCGATGTTGTATCTCTTGTATTTCCTGATGAACTTCTCCACCCGCCCCTCGGTGTCGATTATCTTCCTCTGGCCCGTGAAGAACGGGTGACATTTAGAGCAGACCTCGACCCTGATCTCGGGTTTGGTCGAGAGCGTCTTGAAGGTGTTGCCACAGACGCATATGACCGTGGCCTCGACGAGCTTAGGGTGGATTCCAGGCTTCATCTCTCCTCACCTTCCTTTCATGAGTTCGAGGAACTCCTCGTTTGTCCTGGTTTTGCCCATCTTCTCCAGGAAAAGCTCCATGGACTCGGCCAGGTTCAGCTGGCTGAGGAACTTCCTCAGCACCCAGACCTTGTTCAAGGTCCTCTCATCCAAAAGGAGCTCCTCGTTTCTGGTCTTGGATTTGTTGATATCGATCGTCGGGAAGATTCGCCTGTCCAGCAGAGTTCTGTCCAGATGCACCTCCATGTTGCCCGTCCCCTTGAACTCCTCGTAGATGATGTCGTCGGCCTTGCTGCCGGTTTCCACGAGACAGGTGGCGATTATTGTGAGGCTGCCGCCCTCCTCGATGTTGCGCGCCGCTCCGAAGAACCTCTTCGGTTTCTGGAAGGCCGTTATATCTATCCCGCCGGTCAGCGTCCTGCCCGTGTGGGGCGCTATGGCGTTGCAGGCCCTTGTGAAGCGCGTGAGGCTGTCCAGTAGTATGACCACATCCCTGCCGTATTCCACCAGCCTCTTGGCCCTTTCGAGCACGATCTCGGCCACCTGGACGTGTCTTTCGGGCGGCTCATCGAACGTCGAGCTTATCACCTCGGCCTTGACCGACCTCTGAAAATCGGTCACCTCCTCGGGCCTCTCGTCTATGAGCAGGATGATGAGGTGGACCTCCGGGTGATTCGCCTCTATGCCGCAGGCGATGTTTTTGAGCAGGCGGGTCTTGCCAGCATACGGCGGGGCGACTATAAGCCCCCTCTGCCCTTTGCCGACGGGGACCATCAGGTCCATTATCCTGGTGGAGAACTCCTTCGGGTCGTGCTCCAGCTTCAGCTTCTCCATCGGGTAGATGGGCGTGAGGTTTTCGAAAAGCGGCCTGTGTTTCGCTTTTTCGGGGTCCTCGCCGTTGACGGTCTCGATCCTCAGCAGGGCGAAGTGGGACTCCTCCTTATCGCCCGCCTTTTTGGGGGGCCTGATCTGCCCGTATACCTCGTCGCCTGTCCGGAGGTTAAACCTTTTGATCTGGGCGGGTCCGACGTAGATATCGTCCGGGCTTTGGAGGTAGTTGTATTTGGGCGAACGGAGGAAGCCGAACCCGTCCGGCTGAATTATCTCCAGGACGCCCCCGCCGAACATCAGGCCGTTCTCCAGCGCCTTGGCCTCCAGGATCTTGAAGATCAGCTCCTGCTTGCGCATCGTGCTGTAGCCGCTGATGCCCAGCTCGCGAGCCAGCGACCAGAGGTCCGATACGGTCATCTCCTTTAATTTCCGGATGTCCAGTTCGTTGATGTTAACCTGCATCTTCCGCAATCATCCCCCTACGTGGAATTTAGAATTTTTCCACCCCTGTGGGATCGATCTTGGGAAAGAGTTTTTCGAAGCTCACCGATCTTTCTAAGCTCCCTCGGGAGTGGTGAAGCGGTGGGGTTATGTTCGCCTCAAATTATACAAGATCGGATCGAGATCGTCAAGGTCGGCTTCGCTTTCCAAGGCGATCGGCCATCCTTGAACCCCGAAGGCTGTTAAGTTATCATAGATGGAAACCCAAACGGGCAAGGGAGGGGAGAGTTTATGGCGGATGAACTGCTTCAAACTGCTTTGAGGAAGATAGAAGAGACGGAGGTGCCCCGGGTTGAGGTGGCAGCGCTGGCCTATTCGGGCGGGCTTGACTCCTCCCTGTGCGTCGAGCTTCTCAGGAGGAAATACAAGGCGAAGAAGATCTACCCGATAATGGTCGACGTGGGCCAGGGCGAGGAGGAGATAAGGACCGGCTTGGAGAAGGCGAAGGTTTTGGGGGTCGATGTGATACTGATAGACGCCAAGGACGAGTTCACCGAGGAGTGGATGGCCAAAGCCATAATGGCCAACTCCGACTACATGGGATACCCGGTCTCCACCTCGATGACCCGTCAGCTGATCGCCAGGAAGGTGGCCGAGAAGGCGGTGGAGCTGGGGGCGGACGCGCTTGTTGAGGGGTCGACCGGCAAGGGGAACGATCAATATAGGATGCACAACGTCTTCACGCTGTTCGCGCCGGGGAGGAAGATCATCGTCCCCGTCAGGGACTTCAACCTCACCCGCTCCGAAGAGGAGGCCCTCTGCAGGGCGTGGGGCATACCGGTGACCGAGACGATACCGGGCGGGGACGACAAGACGATGTGGTGCCGCTCCATAGCCAGCGGGGCGATAGATCTCAACCAGGAGATACCGGATGAGGTTTGGATGTGGTATGTCCCGCCCGAAAAGGCGCCGGATGAGCCGACGGTCGTGGAGCTGGAGTATGAGAGGGGGCTGCCGGTGGCGCTCAACGGTGAGAGGATGCCCTTGAAGGAGCTGGTTCCGAAGCTGAACGTCATAGCCGGCAGAAACGCGGTGGGCAAGATCGACATCTTCGAGGAGGGGATAATGAACCTCAAATCGCGCGAGCTTTACGAGGCACCCGCCGCGACCGTCATCCTCAAAACCCACCGCGACCTGGAGCAGATGTGCCTCACGAAGGAGGAGCTGATGTTCAAGAAGATGGTCGAGCAGAGGTGGGCTTATATGGTCTACCACGGCGAGTGGTTCCATCCGCTGAGGGAGGCGCTGGACGCGTTCATAGAGAAGACGCAGGAGATGGTCAACGGCACCGTCAGGGTGAAGCTTTACAAGGGGAACGTGGATATCATTTACCGCGACGCGCCCACGTCGCTCTTCTCGCCGGAGATCCGCTCGATAAAGGCGGCGGGGTTCGATCAGAGGGTTTGTGCCGACGCGGCGAAGGTGAGGGGATTGCTCTTCGAGGTGTTGGCCAAGCGGGAGCAGGTTTTGAGGGAGAAGGGGCTTAGGTGAGCGGATCGGAGCTTGAGAAAAGAAAAGCCCCGCGGATCGCCGATCCGCGGGGCTTAATTTTTCAACGCTTTTAAGCCGCCTTCACCTCGCCTTTATCGCGCCCCAGGTGACGGGCAGCTTGCCGGCCGGCTCCACCGGGGTGATCAGCCCCTGCCCGGCGACCCAGTTCTTGATGAACTCGGCGCACACGGGTCCCCTCTTCACCCAGTTCGCCTTAACGGCCTGGTTTATGATGGCGAGGTAGCCGTCGGTCTTAGTGTCGTGGATGACCACCGGATCGGCCTGCGATTCCTTAGCAGGATCATCCGAGCCGCCCAGCGAGGCGAATATGGCCGCGACCTCCCACGGATCCTTCACCTCCGACAGGACTACGGGCCTGTCGGTCCTACATGTATCTCCCAAGCTCGGCATGTATTTCTTGCCCGTGGGGGTGACCTTCATCTGAGTGTTGCCGCCGAAGGTGATGATCCCGGGGCCGAGATCCAAGATGTTGGCAGCTCCCATCTGACCGTTCTCCTGGCAGCGGGCGCCGTCGCACTCATAAGAGACGTAGGCGAACCAGTCGCCGACGTTTATGAACATGTTCCCCCCTTCCAGCCACCTCTCGGCCAGCGAGCCGTCCGGCTGCTTGTTCGGCCAGGGGTAAAGGACGCTGGGCATGCAGCCGTTGAGCCAGATGATGTCAAGCTCTCCGTCGTCGACGTTGGCCTCGGCCCACTTGCCGAACTCCTCCAAGTGATCGTCGTCGAACTTCTTTATCTCCCTGAACAGATGACCCGTCTCCTTGATGATCAGCTCGACGTCGTCGAACTGGGACTCGTCATACCACCCATCGGTGTTCCAGTGGCCTATGTAGAACGCTATGTCGGAGACATAACCGTAAGCCCCCGCGAGGCCAAGAATGCAGGCAGCAATTAAGATTCCCCTCATCCTTCCGCCCTCCTCACGGTTGAGTTTCCTCCTCAAGGGAATCTATCCTTCCCCAGCTCCTTCGAAAGCAGATCTGAGAGAGGATCGTCCGTCTTTGCGCTCCACCTGACCATCTCCTCCCTGAGCCGCTCAAGTTGATCAGTGTATTTCGGATCGTCGGCCAGGTTGT
>QNBQ01000038.1 GCA_003645735.1 Candidatus Poribacteria bacterium | reverse complement strand
CTCGCGGGAGAAGTCGCCTTTCCTCTTGGCTTCGGCTGCGGTCAGGCCGGCACATCTGCCCGACTCCATGGCGTGGTTCGTTCCCTCCTTGTAAAGCGACATGTTCACCAGCCCCGCCGCGTCCCCGGCGATCATCACCCCGTTCGCCGAAAGCTGGGGAACGGCCAGATATCCCCCCTCCGGGATCAGGTGCGCCGAGTATTCCAACAGCTCCCCGCCCTCTATCAGTTTTTTTACGAACGGATGGCGTTTGAAGCCCTCTATCATGTCGTTGGGGTTTATCCTCGCTTTCAGCATCGATCCCAGCTTGGCGGCGACCCCGATGGAGAGGGTCTCCTTGCACGTGTATATGAACCCCCCTCCGATCAGATTCTCGAACGGCGCGCCGAAGAAGTCCAGAGCGGCGCCCTCGCCCTCCTCCAAGTTGAACCTGTCCTCGATCTTCTCCTTGGGCAGCGCTATGACCTCTTTGACGCCCAACGCATACTCCTGCTCCTTTTTCCCCTTCCTCATCCCGAGCTGCTCTATGGCCGATTCGGTCACGATCGCGTTGGCCCCGTCGGCCAGTATCACGACGTTCGCGTAGAACTCCTCTCCCCCTCTGATCCTGACGCCGACGGCCCTTTTCCCCTCCCCTTCCCCCTCGTAGATCAGCTCATCGACCACCATCCCGTCCACTATAGTCGCCCCCATCTCCTCGACCTTCGACGCCAGCCATCTGTCGAACTGGGAGCGGTGGACGATGAAGGTGTTGTTGAACGGGGGTTTCGACCACTCCTCCGAGCCGAAGCTCAGGGAGAGGTGGCCTTCGGGGGTGAGGAAGACGAAGAACCTCTTGGAGACCGGCCTTTCGATGGGCGCCTGTTCGTAGAAGTTGGGGACTATTTGGTTCAGAACCGTCCCGTAAAGGAGGCCGCCGACGTTTTTGGAGCCGGAGTATTCCCCTCTTTCGATCACCGCGACCTCAAGCCCCTCTTTAGCCGCGACCGCGGCGGCGCACAGCCCCGCTGGCCCGCCTCCCACGACGATCAGATCCAGCTCGACCCTCTCCTCCATGCCCCTTCCCCTGCAGCTCGAATTAGGAAGTCCGGATGACGGCAATAGCATTATACACCATAACGGGCGGCATACTCAAGGGGCCGGGCTGCGATCAAAAATCCCCTCGATCAGCTTCCAACAGTAGAGCGGCCTATCGAAGGCCGACAAGACACATATCCGCCTCCCAGTCAGGGAAGACGCCTCTCAGAAGGGGCTGGGCTCAGCAGCTTTTGAAGGAGTTGAAGTTTGACGCCCGGGGTGGATAATCGAATCTGAGAGGGACGCCGTCAGATAAAGCCCGGCCTCGAAGAGGGACAGAAAAGGATCGGTGTATTTGAATCCAAGGGGTTTCCAAAGCCCGCCGATCGGGATCAGTTCGAGCAGCTCCAGGGCGGAGATCGAAGCGGCGATCAGGAAGGCGCCGGTCACCCACCAGGAGGTAACAGCTCAGAGGGGGGAGAAGCGCCGAGGATATCAGGACGTGGAGGGGTAAGAGGCGACCGCTCGCCAGCACATCGCTTATCAGATCGGAGGCATATCCCTCCGGAGAGCAGCGTTGAACCGAGTTCATCGATCCTGATCCTCATCCGACAAGGTGGGTTGAGGGCGGCCGGGAAGGCCCGGCCGCCCATCGCTTTCAGGCTTTCCCCTTCTCCTTCAACAGCTTCTCCACTTTCTCCAGCAGCACATCCGGCCGGACGGGCTTCTCTATGAACTCGTCCACCGGCAGGAAATCCTCGTCCTTCTTCGGGTCAAAGGCCATCTTGGTCTTCTGCGAGATAGCGGTGAGCATGATTATCGGTATATCGGAGTATTTGGCGTATTCGGAGGAGGGATCGGGGTTGCGCAGCTGGTAGGCCACGTGGAACCCCTCTGTGTCCGTCTCCATCATCACGTCCAGTATTATCAGGTCGGGCTCGAACTCCTTGACCTTTTGAAGCCCGACCTTACCGCTTTCGGCCACCTCCACCTGGTGTCCCCTGCTTTCAAGGGGGAGGCGGAGGGACTCGACGAAATCGAGGTCGTCTTCTATGATGAGGATTCTGGCCATCTCATATCCCCCCTTTTAAATCAGGCAAACTCGACCTTTACAAGGTGCACCGAACAGGAAATGCACGGATCATACGCCCGGACGAGCATCTCCAGCAGATGGGTTATCTCCTCCTTCGATTTGTCCATTATCCGCGGCAGAAGCGCGCGCATGTCCAGCTCGAGGTTCTCGTAGTTCTGATGCGTCGGCACGACGCAATTGGCGTCCACTATCCTGCCGTTTTCGTCGTAGGTGTAGTCGTGGATAAGCAACCCTCTGGGCGCCTCGACCGCCCCGACTCCTCTGCCGGCCTTGATCTCGGTGACCGTCAGATCCTCCTCCTTTATCCCCTCGGAAAGCAGCTTGTCGACCAGCTGTATCCCCTCCTCCACGCAGTGGGCCACCTCCACCACCTGTGCGATGTTGTTCATGAACGGGTTGTAGCAGGGCACCTTGAGGCCGAGCTTCTCCGCCGCCTTCTTGGCCATCGGGGAAAGCTGCTCGTAGTTGTTGTTCACCCTGGCCAGCGCCCCGACCATGTAGGAGTCCCTGTTGGCGCGGGTGTGCTTGCCGGTGGAGTGAGGGACGACGAACTCCTCGATCTTCTCCTTATACTCGGGTATCGGTATCGTGTAGCCGTCGGAGGAGACGATCTCCTCGCCGATCGAGAAGGCATACTCCTCGGAGTGCCTGAGCGACAGATACTCGGTTTCGCGCTCGAAGTCGGGGAACTCCAGCCCGGCGAAAAGCTCGACGGTCGCTTCCACGTCATCCACCATCTCCTCGAGCCTGGACTTTATCGACTTGAGCTCCTCCTCGGTCGGCAGCTTCGTGAAGCCCTTGACGACGGCGGCGCAGGGGTGGACGTGTCTGCCGGCCAGTATCTCGCAGATGTCGTTGGCGTATCTCTTCATCCGCAGCGCCCTCACCACCGCGTCCCTGTGGGTCTCCACCAGCGGTATGACGCTCCCAACTCCCAGCAGATCGGGCAGGACGAGGTAGTAGAAGTGGAGCACGTGGCTCTGGATCATCTCGCCGATGTAAAGCAACCTCCTGAGCATCCTGGTCTGCTTGGAGGGGGTTATACCGAAGGCCGCCTCGGTGGCGTTCAGCGAGGCCGTGGTGTGCGCGATGGAGCAGATGCCGCAGATCCGACAGGTGATGTGGTGAACCTCCTTCCACCTCCTGCCCCTTATCATCGCCTCGAAAAAGCGAGGCGACTCCACCACCTCGAACTTACACTCCTCTATCTCCCCGTTTTTGATCTTCACGACGATATTGCCATGCCCCTCGACCCGCGTGACGTGATGGACGTTTATCGTCAGATCCCTGCTCATCTTTCAAGCCTCCGACTTGGTTTGCTCCAATTTCTCCAATGGGCAGCTACAGAACATGGTAAACTCCTGCATAAGCTCCTCCACGGTCAAGCCCGCCTTCTGCAGGGTCTCCTTGTGGGCGTTGATGTTCGGATCGTCGACGAACCCCCTACATCCCTCGCACCTGTGCCCGTACGACGGGCAGAGCGCGCCGCATCCGGCCCTGGTCACAGGCCCCAGGCAGACCTCGCCCTTGTCGAACAGGCAGACGTTCTCCTTTAGCTTGCACTCGACGCAGACCGGGTAGTTCGGTATGCGGGGCTTGATCCCCAGAACCAGGGATTTGAGCACGTGTAGGAGCTCCGATTTTGTGGCCGGGCAGCCGTAGACGTAGTAGTCCACCTTGACGTAAGCATCGGCGCCCCTGGCCGGCAACGTGTCGAAGTAGTGGGCCTTATCGCCGTAGACGTATCTGAGCACCTCGTCCATCGGGAACCGGTTCTTGAGGCAGTTTATGCCTCCGAAGGCGGCGCAGCTGCCCAGCGCGACCAGTATCGACGCCCTCTCCCTGATCTCCTTCAGCCTCTCTATCTCCTCCTGGCGGGTGATGGCGCCGTCTATGAAGGCGATCTGGTAGTCGTCGCTTATCTTGTCCATCGCCTCCCTGAAGGTCACTATCTCGACCAGGTTGAGTATGTCCAACAGCTCGTTTTCACACTCCAAAATTTGGAGTTGACACCCCTCACATCCCGTGAAGCTGAAAACGCCTACCTTCGGTTTCATTGCCTCACCACTCCTCCTTCAGGCAGTAGTCTCAGTTGTGAAAGGGTGAAGACCGGGCCGTCCTGGCAGACGTATTTGCCATTTATCTGGCAATGGCCGCACTTGCCGACGCCACACTTCATGTGGCGTTCCAGCGACATGAATATGTGGCTTTCGGGTATGCCCTTCTGTATGCACTCCAGGGCGACGAACCTATACATGACCGGCGGCCCCACCACGACCGCCATCGTCCTTTCGGGATCTATCGTTATCTTCGGGAAGAGGGTGGTTATCACGCCGACGTGCCTGTCCCAGGAGTCGTCCGGCCTGTCGACGGTCACCAGGAAGTTGACATCGTCCCTTTTCTCCCAGCGGGCCAGCTCGTCCCTGAAGAGGAGCTCCGAGGGGGTTTTGCAGCCGTAGAGTATGATCAGCCTGCCGAACTCCTCCCTCCTGTCTAGCGCGTAGTTGATGAGCGATCTCAAGGGGGCCAGCCCCAGCCCGCCGGCGACGAACAGTATATCCTTGCCCCTCAGGACGTCCAGCGGGAAGCCGTTGCCGAACGGGCCGCGTATGCCTATCACAGCTCCGGGCTCCAGCCTGTGCAGCGCGTTTGTGACGTTGCCGACCGCCCTTATGCACAGCTCGAAGCTCCCCTTCTTTGTAGGGGAAGAACAGACGGAGAAAGGCGCCTCGCCGACCCCGAAGACGGAGACCATCACGAACTGGCCGGGCTTATGCCCCAGCTCGCTCCCGTCCTTCAACCTCACCTCGAAAAGCTTCTCCGTCTCCGTTAACTTCTCAACCCTGACTATCTCGGCCAGCCTCGGAAGGTAAAGCGATTCCTCTTTAAGCCGGGTTGCCATCTCACACCTCCTCCCCCTTGTCGGCCGTTTCTATAAGCTTGTTGAGGACATCTACGGGGTTGATATCGACTATACAGGCTCTCCAGCACCTTCCACATCCGACGCAGAAGCTCTTGCCGTATTTGACCATCAGGTACTGGTATTTGCGGTATATCCTGTGCCTGAGCCTCGCCTCCCGGGTCTCGCGGAAGTTCTCGCCCGAGGCGACCAGGGCGAAGTCGGGCAACATGCAGCCGTCCCATCTCCTGATCTTCAGGCCCGACTTCATGTCCAGCTCCACCTCATCGTAGACGTCGAAGCAGAAGCAGGTGGGGCAGACCATCACGCAGGAACCGCAGCTGTAGCATTTTTCGCTTTCGGACTTCCAGACGGGGCTGTTGTATTGGCCCTCCAAGAAGAGCGGTATCTCCTCGACCTTCATCTTTATCGAGGCCTTGATCTTCTCGGCCTTCTCACGCTGAACGCGGTCGATCTGGGCCAGCGTGTCGCTTCTGGCCTCCTCGAACGACTCGTCTATCAACTGCTGCCCCTTTTCCGAGCCGACCTTCACCGCGAAGACGTCGCCGATGTCGACGAAGAAGAGGTCGAACTGCTCGTCCATGGGGACGGAGGTGCCGACGCTGGTGCAGAAGCAGTGCTCGTCCGGGTTGAGACACTCCAGCCCGATGATCGTCGTCATCTCCCGCCTGGCCAGGTAGTTGGTGTCCTTGTTCGTGTCCGAGAAGACCTTGTCCATCTCCCAGATGGCCCACAGATCGCAGGGGTGGACGCCGAAGAGGATCCTCTCCTCAGCCTCTATCACCGGCTCGACCTGAGGGGTCTCCCCCAGCGTGAACCTGAGTATCGGCTCCTCCTGGGGCAGCAGGTATTTTTTGGGGGGCAAAATGGTGCTCGTGTAATCCAGACAGATCTCCTCCGGGCTTTTCACGACGTCGAAGACGAAGAACCCATCCTTCTTCTTAGGTCCGACGACCTCCGCCCGGGAGATCAGCTTCTCGACGAAAGCGCCCAGCTTCCCTTTCTCAAGGACGAAAAGGGACATCGTTATCCTCCCTTGTCTAGGGATATGGTTGGGATTGCCTGGGGTTTGAAAGATTTGGGTAGCTCCGGCTGAGGCATCGGAGGCAGATGAACTCCCATCTACTTGAGCACCTGCTTTGCACCGCCTATTATACACTAAGGCGGCGAGGGTTGTCAACGCGCGGCTCGAAAACAGAGGGGATGACAGGCCCTCTGATTTTCCCTTCACTGGTCGCTTGACATCAACTCGCATATTTAGTAAACTTAAGCAGCAAAGCTTTTCTACATCTTCAAGGGGATAGGCATGGTCGGAAGGATACGGACAACAGCTCTTCTGGTGGCGGCGCTGGCCGCGATCGTAACGGGCTGTGAGAGGTATGCCGCCAGAAAGGTGACCAACCTGGAGCTGGGCAGGGATATGGTGGCCGCCGGCAAGTCGTTCGAGGCGATCCAATACCTGGAGAAGGCCCAGAAGGAGGAGCCTGATAACCCCGAGGTTTATGTCTATCTGACGATCGCCTACCGTCAAGCTAAAGATAAGCCCGCCGCCGAGGTGGCCGGCAAAAAGGAGGAGTTCGCGGTCAAAGCGGAGCAGTCCTACCGAAAACTGCTCTCCTTCGGCAGGCAGGGGATCGAGACGCTTCTAAAGGTTATGAGCAAATACAGCCGGCTTACCCCGGACGTCGTGGAGCTGCTGGTCGGGGCAGGGGAAGCAGCGGTTGAACCGATCATCGAGTTCATCTCCGACCCGACCAAGAGGGAGGAGTATCCCGATCGGATAAAATTTCTCAAGAAAGCTCTTGTGAGGATAGGCCCTCCAGCCGTCCCTAAGCTGTGCGCCGCCTTGGAGAGCCCCGCCCTCACGCCCGAGGTCAGAAGGGATATAGTTGAGGTGCTGAGCGGGATAAAAACGAAGGAGGTTGTTCCCGCGCTTAAAAAGTGCGCCGCCGGAACCGACCCGGTCATCAAGGCGGAGGCGATCGTGGCCCTCTACGAGATGGGGGAGAAAAAATACGCATCCCAGATCATCTCGCTGCTCGACAGCCCGAACGCGGAGGTCAGGAGGATAGCGTCCAAGGCGATATCCGCGCTGAACCACATGCCGATCGAGAAGGTCCTCTCAAGCCTGAGCGACCCCGATCCCGTCGTCAGGGTCAACCTGATCAGGGCGCTCATCTCCAGAGGGGTGCCGCCCGAAGCCGAGGAGAAATTGATCGAGCTGCTCACCACGGACCCGAACGATGAGGTTCAAAATGCTGCCGCGGATGCGCTTAAGGAATACGGGGAGAGGATGGCCAAGGAGCTGATCGAAATGTTGCCCAAACAGAAGGAATGGGATGTGAGGCTGAGGATCGTCAAAATCCTCTCCAGCCCAAAGGTGATATCGGGGATAGACGCCGACGGGGAATATAAGCTCTATGAGCTCTATCAAAGCGAGAAACAGCAGATCGTCAAAGACGAATTGGCCCGGCTTCTAACACAACTCCAATCAGGTAAGGGCAAAGGAGGATAAACATGGCCGTCGATCTAAACGCCTTAGCTGAGGCGATTATAAACGGCAAGAAGGACGACGCCGAAAACCTGACAAGACAGGCCCTGGATGAGGGAATATCCCCTGACAGGATACTTAACGAGGGGCTGATAAAGGGGATGAGCGTCGTCGGCGACAAGTTCAAAAAGGGCGAATTCTACGTCCCCGAGGTGCTGATCGCGGCCAGGGCGATGAAGGCCGCCATGGAGATACTGAGGCCGGTGCTGACCGAGGCGGGGGTGGAGCCGATCGGGACGGTCGTGATCGGAACGGTTAAGGGCGACCTGCACGACATAGGTAAAAACCTGGTGGCGATGATGCTGGAGGGCGCCGGGTTCAAGGTGATCGACCTGGGGGTGGACGTGCCGCCGGAGAGGTTCGTCGAGGCCGTAAAGGAGCACAACGCTCAAATAGTGGCGATGTCCGCGCTGCTGACCACCACGATGCCCTCCATGAAGGTGACCATAGACGCCCTTAAGGAAGCCGGGGTGAGGGATAAGGTCAAGGTCCTGATCGGCGGGGCGCCTGTCACCCAGGCCTACGCCGACGAGATCGGGGCCGACGGATACGGAAGGGACGCCGCCACCGGAGCCGATAAAGCCAAAGAGCTTCTGGGGATAACCTAAAGGGCAGGGGGGAAACGGCTTCAAGCACAACTGAAGGGGCGGGACCTCCCGCCCCCGATCAATCCTTTTTCCCCTCCACCACTAATGTGATCTCCCCCTTCACTGGTGAGGAGCTGAATCTTTTTATCGCCTCGCTTATCCTCCCCCTGAACACCTCTTCGTGCACCTTGGTCAGCTCCCTGGCCACCGCTATGTTCCTGTCGCCCAGGATCTCAAGCATGTCCTTAAGCGTTTTGAGCAGCCTATGGGGCGATTCGTAAAATATCAACGTCCGCTCCTCGTCCTTCAGCTCCTCAAGCTTGTTCCTCCTCTTGCCGCCCTTATGGGGCAGAAAACCCTCGAAGGCGAACCTGTGAACGGGGAGGCCGCTGACGCATAAAGCGGCGATGAGGGCCGAAGGGCCGGGGACGGGGACGACCTTCACCCCCTCCTCTATACACCTCCTGATCAGCACGTAACCCGGATCGGATATGGCCGGGGTGCCGGCGTCGGTCACCAAGGCCACGTCCTTTCCCTTCTTCAGCTCCCTCACGAGCTGCTCCGCCCTCTCCCTCTCGTTGTGCTCGTGATAGCTCACCATCGGCTTCCGGATGCCGTAATGATCGAGCAGCTTCTTGGTGTGGCGTGTATCTTCAGCGGCGATCAGATCGACCTCCCTCAAAACCCTCAACGCCCTCAGCGTTATGTCCTCCAAATTGCCTATGGGAGTCGCCACCACGTAAAGCGTCCCGCTCATTTCGATCTCCTCCCTCTTTCGCTGCGGTTTGAGCGGCCTCCCTCATGCGCTAAGGCATTCCGCGCCCGATCCAGGGCGAGATCAGGCTCCTTACTTTCCTCAGCTCTCCCCGTTCCATCATCGGCTCCCCTTCAGCACAAGCTCCATACCCCTGACGAAAAGCCTCCACTCCTCCCTGCTCCTCTCCAAAACCCTTCTCCCCTTGGCCGTAAGCGAATAATACTTCCTATTCCGCCCTCCCTCGCTCCTCCACTTCCCCTTGATCAGCCCCTTCCTCTCCAGGTTGTAAAGCAGCGGGTAGAGCGTCCCCTGGGGGAATTTGAAGATCCCTTCGCTCCTCCTCTCGATCTCCTTCATCAGCTGGTATCCATACATCGGCCCCTCCTCCAGTAAGCTCAACACGAGCGTGACGGTGCTCCCCTTCAACAGCTCCCTGTTGAACCGCATCGCTTTACCTCGAGGATGCTTTGCTTTGCATACTATATTATGCAAAACCAATCGACCGGATGTCAAGCCGGGATTCCGATCTGCTCCCATATTGCGGTCGCGGTCCAAAAGGCCTTATAATCTTTCATGGAGGAGGTGGGAGAATGAGGATCGTCATCGATCTGCCGGAT
>QNBQ01000037.1 GCA_003645735.1 Candidatus Poribacteria bacterium | reverse complement strand
CGAAGACCTCCTCCCTATCCTGCCCGTCGAACTCGATCAGGTAGCTCATCTCGATCCCCTCGGGCAGGAACCTATCGAGCGCCCTCTCCCTGCCCCTCACGAGGTCGATCACGAGCCCGTCCATCACGTCTATGGCGCTCGGGTTCATCTCAAGCAGCTTGGGAACGGCCTCCCCCGCCTTGGACACGTCGTCGAAGTGGGCGAGGCCCACGGCCCTGAAGGCGGGCTTGTCGGCTATCCTGAGCTTCGCCTCGGTCACGATCGCCAATGTCCCCTCCGAGCCGGTGATCAGCTTGGCCAGGTCGAAGATCCCGTCTTTGATCAGATCGAACAGGTTATATCCGCTGGAGCTTTTCGTGCGGGGCCGGTATCTCTCTATCAGCTCCTTGTTTTCGATCGCTATGCGCTTCAGCCCGGCGTATATCTCCTCCTCGAGCGTCCCCGGCCTGCCCGGAAACTCATCCGGGATCAGCTCGACCGGGACGGGCTTTGTTCTTATAAGCTCCCCGTTTGAGAGCACGAGCTCGAGCTCCAGGACGTAATCCTTGGTCGTGCCGTATTTGATCGATCTGGCGCCCGAGGCGTTGTTCGCTATGGCGCCGCCCAGCGTGCTGTAGGCGCTGCTTGAGGGGTCGGGCGGGTAGAACTTGCCGTGCTCGTTCAACGCCTCCTGAAGCCTGTCCTGAACCACTCCCGGCTGGACGACCGCGTATCCCCCCTCGGGATCGATCTCCAGTATCCGGTTCATGTGTTTTGAGAGGTCGACTATCAGCCCGTCGTTGAGCACCTGACCGGCCAGGCTCGACCCCGCCCCCCTGGCCGTGACCGATATCCCCTGGTCGTAGGCGTATTCCACCAGCCTGATTACGTCCTCCGTATCCCTTGGGAACACGACGCCCAGCGGCTTGATCTTGTATAGACAGCCCGCCGTGCTGTAGATGACCCTCGTAAGCTCGTCGAACCTCAGCTCACCCTTGATCAGGGTTCTCAGATGCCTCTCGACCCTTTCCGGATCGATTCCCTTTCCCATCCCCAAACCTCACGACAGGATTTGGACGGCCCTTTCGAAAATCCGATCGATCTCCTCCCTCACGCCAGGCTCAAGCTCGAATCGATGCTCCGCTATCATCCTCTCGACCCGCTCGGCGGTTATCTCATCGACGGAAGGGGAGCCGCTTTCGAGCCACTGCTTTAAGCTCCAATGCTTGAAAAGCTCCGGATCCCAATACATCCCCCTGAACAGCTCGACGGTGGAGGGGTGGTCGAGGTAGCCCCCGTGGGAGACGCCTTCGGCTATCAGCCCCACCGGATCGCCCTCGTCGAATTCAAGCCCATCCATCAGCCTGCTCGCGTAGGCGAGTATCTCCCTATCGATCAGGGCTTGTTGGGGGCTGAAGACCTCGTCGACCGATAGCTGGCCCACGGCGCCGAAACGCCTTGCGCCCATCATCGCCTGGAGGATCACGCTGGCGGTTCTCTCGACGGCTGCCTGTTGATCGGGCCGTTTCGAGGTGCTCCGGAACGATCCCCATCTGTTCGGCCTCCCGGTGATGTGCTCGTAAACCTCCCTGGCGACGGCGTTGAACAGGCACCACTCGGGCGAGCCGTATACCAGGGTCATGTATCGCATGTCGAACGGCTCGACCCTCAGCTCGAACGGCCTGAGCTTCCCCTCAGAGAGGAGCCGGACGGAGAGGTAACATGCCAGGTTTTCGGCCAGGGATTGGACGATCGCCGCGGGGAAGGGGAGCGGCGCGCTCATCCCGGCCATCGGTATCGGCCCGGCGGGGTAGAGGTTCAGGTCGGGGTTGTCGAGGTTTTTAAGGAGCAGGTCGACCGCCTCGTCGTCGAACCTCAGCGGGCTGACGACGAACTGGATCACCATGTTGTATCTCCGCCCGGCGGCCAGGTTCATCTCCACCAGCGCCTCCACCTCCTCCTGGCATCTGACCGGCAGGCCCCCTCCAAGCCCCCGGCTGTTCAGGAGACAGATCCTCTCGCAGACGACCGAGAGCAGCTCGCGCGGCACATCGGAGGGGATGACCGGTATGGGCCCTCCCTCAAGCCCCATGGCGTCGCAGAACTTGGTCATCCTCACCGCGTCCTCCGTCCGCGCCTCCCTGGCCTCCCCCTTCAGGTGATCGAAGAAGGCCATCGCGCACCACGGGGCGTGCATGCTGAACCCTTCCTTCCCCTCAGGCTCCCCATCCCTGAGCTCGTCGATCAGCTCCCTCGCCAGATCGGCGGAGAAGAAGAGCCTGCCCTTTTCGAACCGGACTCCTTTGAAGGAGGTCAGTCCGTCGATGAGGCCCGGGTGCGAACAGGCCACGCCCACCCTTTCCAGCGTTTCAAGCGCGCCGCTTACGATCCTTTCAAGCTCCTCATCGGGGAGGAGTTTCACGAGCCTGAGCTTGAGCCTGGCTCCCATAGCCTGCAGAAGGCGCATTTGCCGGGGGCGGAAGTGGGCTGACCGCATACCTCGCAGGGGTGAAGCTGTTGGGCGGGCGGGGGTTGGAGCTTGATCAGGCCCTCCCTCCTCGCCTTGAGGAAATCCATGTAAAACCTCTGCTTCGCCCCCGGCATCTCGTCCTCAAGCCTGTTCAGTATCTCCTTGTAAAGCAGCGATTTGGCGCCCAAGGCGTGGGGACACTCCTCGCGGATGTATTCTATCCCCTCCACCAGCGCGTAGGCGGCCGTCTCCCTTTCATAAAGCCTCACAAGCGGCCTGACCTTCCTGACCAGCCCCGGATAGGTGGAGGGCAGGACAGGGGATTGGTGGGCCAGGTATTCGATCTTCCAGTTCAACAGGTTGCCGAGAAGAGTGGCGGCCTCGTCGTCCAGGTTGTGCCCGGTGGCCACGACGTCATACCCCCTCTCGTTCGCCACCCTGTTCATCTCGTGTCTCTTGACCAGCCCGCACAGCGAGCAGATCTTCCTCCCGCGCCCGTGTTTCTTCGCCTCGGCCAGCTCCGGCACGCTCATCCCATACCGCTCCTTTATGTCGACTATGATGAGGTCGGCCTCGGGGTGCGAGTCGGCGAACTTCAGGACGTAATCGAGCGATCTCTCCGAATACTCGCCTATGCCGAGGTTGAGGTGCAGCCCGTCGGCTTTGTAGCCGAGCTTCAGAAGGATATCCCAAAGCACCAAGCTGTCCTTGCCGCCCGAAACGGCCACAAGTATCTTCTTCTTGGGCGAGAACATCCTGAAGGAGCGGATCGTATCGGCCACCCTGTTGAGCACCCACTCGACGAAGTGCTCCTTGCACAGCGCAAGCCTGTGTTGGTGCATCCTTATGACCGCCGGCTGATCGCACTTCTTGCACCTCACCCTATCACCCTCCCGATATCACCGAGATGAGTTCGATCTCATCGCCCTCCCTCAGGACGACGTCCTCGGTCAACAGCTTTCCGCCCTTGACCGCCAACACGGCGTTGGGGCTCAGCCCGACCTTTTTGATCGCCTCCTTCACCCTCAGCCCCGGTTTCAGCTCCCACTCCTGTCCCCTGAACTTTATCCTGACCATATGGCCGCATCCCTCCCCGCGTCTTGGGCTTCCGAAGAAAGTTTAACTCATACGGCCCCGGTTTTGCAAACGCTCACCTCGCCCACCTCTCGTGTATGGGCGGCATCGGCGGGAACGGCGCGTGAGGCTCGGTCTGATACCAGTATGCCACCGACGCGATGTCATCCGTCAGCGGCTGAAATTTGCCGTTCGGCCACCACCCCAGCGCCTGGATCGTCACCTTGAGATCCGAGCGGAACCTGATCGGATCCATTATGTGCCACCTATACATCGAGTGGCGCGGAACCGTCCCGGATATGCCGCCGCTGGGCGGGTGGAAGATGTAGCCGGTGTAAGGGGAGCAGAACGATTCGCCGAAACCCCAGGCGCCGCAGAAGTAATCCTCGGTGCCCGTCCCGCAGATGGTGGGGTGTTCGGTGTCCCCGTCGATGTAAAATTTTATCTCGCCCTCGCCCCACCAGCCGCTTGAGAACTGGGACCAGGCCAGAAACGTCCCGACGTAATGCCCCCTCCCCTTGACCCCGTCGAGGATCACGTGTTCGGGCCTCTCCCTGCTGGTCATGCTCCTGCGCCACTGGGCGTGGAAATACCCGACCTCCTCCGGTATCTCGGTCAGGGCGTAGGTGATCTGGTAAAAGAAGCCGCCTATAGGCTCCCACCTCTGGTTTTCGATCGTTATCTTGGCGCTCTTTTTGAACGGCATCGGCCAGTAACAGTTGAAGCCGCCTGAGGGGTTGACGCAGACGGCCAGCGAGTTGACGTTGTATCTGAGGCCGTGCCCGTTGCAGAAGAAATCCCCGAGCGGAACCTCAACCGAGGGGCTCTCCTCCCCGTCCCAGTAGAACCTGATTATCGTGTCCCTGTAGGCGTTGGGATGAACGGTTATCCAGATGTGCTGGATGATCCCGGGCCCCTCTATTTCGGCCAGGGTGGTCGTGCTCTCGGGGGGCAGCGTTATGCAGGGGCGGACCTTCCACCCCTTCCCCAGCATCGACGCCGGGCTTTTCTCGTCCGGCTCGGCCTTGGCACCTCCCCCTTTCTCGCCGGTCGGGTTTTCGGCCGAGATCGACCTCGTCTCGGCGTCCGAAAGCAGCGGCAGCGATCCCAACCCGAAGTTCAAAAGCCTTACGATATCCATCCGTCCACCTCCGAAACCGGTTTTCCCCTGAATTATACCGAAAGGAGGGGAGTTTTTCAAAAAAGGGGCGGGGCTTGGCCTGTTCCCGACCTCGGGATCCACCTCCCCTGTTGAGGTCCGCCTTCTTGACACTCTCTCCGATCTGCTGCTATAATACTTTTGAGCCTCATGGGCGGGCATAGCTCAGGGGTAGAGCGTCAGCTTCCCAAGCTGAGGGTCGCGGGTTCGAATCCCGTTGCCCGCTCTTTTTTTGTAAACCCTCCTTTAAGAGGTGCCCTGAGATGCCGGTTTATGAGTTCCACTGCAAACGGTGTGGCTTGGATTTCGAGGAGCTTTGCTCGATGGACGAGGTCAAATCTGTGAGGTGCCCCTCCTGCGGCAGCGGGCAGGTCGACAGGAGGCTCTCCGTCTTCGGATTCTCCACGGGGTCTAAAACCGTCTCAAGCGTTTCATCGTCCTCGGCCTGTTCGGCCTGCACCAGGAGATCGTGCGCGGGGTGTAGGTGATGGCCAGGGAGAGAAGGGAGAGGGTCGAGCTCGAGGAGGATAGGTTCGTAGAGGCGATAACCGGCGCATACGAGTTCCTTAGGGGGCATTCCACCCTTATAACGATCGTCGTCGCCGTCCTCGCCGTTGCCCTTATCGGCTTCTCCGTCTACTCCCGCATCGAGGCGAGCAGGGAGGCGTCGGCCGCCCTCGCCTTCTCCGAGGCGATGAAGCTGTTCCAGGAGGCCGAGGACAGCTGGGCCGATGAGGAGAAGATGGACGAGGCGGCTAAAAAATACGAGGAGGCGAGGGAGAAGTTCCAGGAGATAGCCGACAAATACGGTCGAACCTCCTACGCCGAGAAGGCCCTCTTCTTCGCCGGGAAATGCTCGCTCCAGCTCGGCGAATACGATAAGGCGATCGAGATCTTCAGGCGGCTGGCCTCCAGGGGCAAATCCTTCTTCGCCCTCTACGCGCAACAGGCCCTGGGGAAATGTTTTGAAGAGAAGGGCGATCTGAAGGCGGCGATAGCGGAATACGATGACTCCAAATACGAGAGGTTCAAGGATCTGCCGGAATACGGGTTCACGATCGCCGAGGTTCTGATGAGCAGGGCGAGGTGTCGTGAGAGGCTGGGCGAGATCGACGGGGCGATCTCCGACTACGAGAGGCTGGTGAGGATGTTCGAGGCCAACCTGAGGAAAGCCGTTAAGCGTAAGAGCGCCGAGCTGATCGAAGGGCTCAAGTCGATGATGAAGGAGATCTTGAAGGAGTCCCCGCCCTCGGAGAGGGTCTCCTCAATCCTGCGCGAGGCCGAGTCGCTTGAGCGGCAGGGGATGAAGCTTGAGGCGTTGAAGGGGTATGTGCGGGCGCTGAGGGAGTTCAGGGCGGAGGGCGAGTCGAAGGGGACGCTGCCGCTCAGCCTCCACAGGAGGATAACCAGGGCGCTGAGGAGGGCCGAGGAGTTCCTGAGGGATCTGAGGGATGGGGATGAGAAGCTGGCGGAGGGGAGGATCTCCTCCGCGCTCAGCTCGTATGACAGGGCCGTAGGGCTGACCTTCCCGCCGGGCAGGGATCTGTTCGAAAAGGCCTCCCTGAAGCTGAGGGAGCTTAAGGGGCTGGCGGCTTCTCGATGAACACCCCTATCGACCTGTATTTCCTATACCTCATCTCGACCAGCTCGTCGACGTCGTATTTAAGCAGCTCCTCCAGATGACGTCTTATCGCCTGGCCCACCCTCTTTATGGTCAGCTCCGGGTTCTTGTGCGCCCCTCCAAGCGGCTCAGGTATCACCTCATCCACTATCCCGAACCGGTATAGGTCGTCGGCGGTCAGCTTCAGCCCTTCGGCCGCCTCTGGGGCGTGCTCGCCCTGATCCTTCCAGATGATCCCGCTGCAGGCTTCGGGCGGGCAGACGCAGTATATCGCGTATTCCAGCATCAAAACCCTGTCCCCCATCGCCACGCCCAAGGCGCCTCCGCTGCCGCCCTGGCCGATTATGACTGCTATGAAGGGCGTCCTCAGCCTGGCCATCTCGTAGAGGTTCTCGGCTATCGCCATCGCCTGGCCCCTCTCCTCGGCCTTGGCGCCGGGGTGTGCCCCGGGGGTATCGATGAAGCTTATGACCGGCCTGCCGAACTTCTCGGCCAGCTTCATCAGCCTCCGCGCCTTCCTGTAGCCGTCCGGGTGCATATATCCGAAGTTCCTCAGCATCCCCTCCTCCGTGCTTTTCCCCCTCACCTGCCCCAGGTAAACCACAGGATATTTCCCCAAAAACCAGCCGAGCCCGCCCACAAGCGCCTTATCGTCCCCGAAGAACCTATCGTTTTGAAGCTCCACCCGGTCGGCTATCAGCCGCTCGATGTAATCGGTCGATTGAGGCCTATCTACCTTCCTCGAAAGGTAAACCTTCTGCCACCTGGTCAGGTTGGAGAACGTCTCCTTTTTTATCCTCAGCAGATCCCTCTCGAGCCGCCTGATGCTGCCCGACAGATCCAGATCGTTCGATTCAGCGAACTTCCTCAGCTCCTCGATAAACCTCTCCAGCTCCTCGATCCTCTTCTCGAAGTAGAGGTCGTCGTTCATCCGATCGCCCTCCCCGATCTCCTGACGAAGGTTTTCCCCGGCTGTTGGGCGACAAGCCCTTTAAGCTCGAGCATCAGCAGGAGGCTCGACACCTTATTGGCCGGCATACCGGTTTGGGCGATGATGTCGTCTATGTGGGTTGGGGTGTAGAACACGGCCTCCAGAACCCTCCTCTCCTCCTCGTCCAGCTCGGGCAGCTCCTCTTCCTCGGCTTTTCGGGTCTTCTCCTCCCCTTCGGCCTTCAGGTTGAGGGCGCAGAGGAGATCGTCGATATCCTCCATCAGCGCCGCTCCCTCCTTGATGAGCTTGTGTGTTCCCTTTGAGGCGGGCGAGAAGATGCTGCCGGGGACGGCCAGGACCTCCCTGCCCTGCTCCAGCGCGAAGTTGGCCGTTATGAGCGCGCCGCTCCTCTCCCCCGCCTCCACCACCACGGTCGCGAGCGACAGCCCGCTTATGATCCTGTTCCTCCGCGGGAAGTTGAGATCCATCGGCGGTGTGATGGTCGGGAACTCGGTGATCAAAGCGCCCTTTTCGGCGATCTCCTCGGCCAGCCCGGCGTTCTCCCTGGGGTAGATGTGGTTGAAGCCGCTCCCCAGAACTGCTATCGTTCTGCCCCCGCACTTCAGGGCCGTCCTGTGCGCTATCGAGTCTATCCCCCGCGCAAGCCCGCTGACCACCGTGAAGCCGTGCTCCACCAGCTGTTCGACTATCCTCTGGCAGGCCTCCCTGCCGTAGGGCGTGGCCCTGCGCGTGCCGACGACCGCCACGGCGAAGCCGTCCTCCTCTTTAAGCTCCCCTTTGATGTAAAGCAGAGGCGGGGGATCGTAGATGTTCATCAGGTTTTCGGGATATCCCTCCTCGCCGTAGGCGATGAGCCTACAATCGGTTCTCTCCAGGGATCTCAGCTCCCTCTCAAGCAGATTTAAGACCGACTTCGACCTCCTCCCCTCGATCACCCTCTCGGCTATCCCCTTCGGCAGAACCCCCCTCAGCTCTTCCTCGGCCGCCTTCAAAGCCTTCTCGGCGGAGCCGAAGCTCTCAACGAGCCTCCTTATAACCGCCGGGCCTACCCCCGGCATCAGGCTTAGGTGTATAAGGGCGGCGTGCTCCGGGGAGGGTGTCATGGCTCGATCGGCTCGAGCAGATCCCTCAG
Organism: Candidatus Poribacteria bacterium; assembly: GCA_003645735.1. GTDB lineage: Bacteria > Poribacteria > WGA-4E > B28-G17 > B28-G17 > B28-G17. Next base: position 1,261 of record QNBQ01000037.1, on the reverse strand, counting down.
CTCCTCTTCGATTTCCTTCTCCTCCTCGGACTTGGAGGCCGTCGCCGTTCCACCGGCTTCCCTCTTCTCCACCAGCCCGTAAAGCTCTATCTCCTGAATGATCGCCTGCGATCCCTTTCTCCCGCCCCTCCTTATCATGCCCCTCTCCAGCTTGCCGCCCTTTATGGCGTTGACGGAGATCATGATCTTATCGGTCAGCACGGGCGGGGCGAGCATGACGGTTATCGGGCTGCCGGTGACCCCTTTTATCTCCTTGACCCTGGTCCACCCCTTCCCCTCCTTGTCGGCCCATACGGTGAAGGCCATCAGGTTGGGGCTGTAGATGACGATCTTGTGGATCATCTTTCTTTCGGGCAGCTTGACGATCGCCCTGGGGTAGAAGGTCTCCGAGACGGTCTGGCCGGCGGTGTTCAGATCGCCGTCCACCATCCTCGGGTCGGTCGCCTCAACGCCGGGCATTCTGGCGTAATTTTCGCTCCAGGTCTGCCCCGCCGAAAGCTTCAAACTGGAGAGGTTCAAAGCCGAACACCCGGCGAGAAGGATCAGCCCCATGGCCGTGAGGGCGATCGACCGAATCCATTCCCTCATCCCAGCTCGACCTCCTTTACCAAGACGTCGGAGCACCTATCGGCTCCGACGGCCAGGATTTCGCCTTTCGAATTGGCCAGAACGCTTTGGCCCCCGTAGATGTATCCCCTCCAGGGGCCGTGGGTTATCATGCCGACGAGATCTGTCCCGGCGACGGGCGCGCCCACGAACCTGGCGGCCTTAGAGACGGTTTCCCTCAATTTCTCCCCGTGCCCCGGCCACCGATCCCTCGGGGCGGCCCAGCCGTAGGGGACGATCAGCAGATCAGGCCTCCGCTCCCTCATCCGCTCAAGTATGTCCTCCCTGAAGGTGTCGGCGCAGATCAGAACCCCGATCCTCCCGATCTCCGTTTCGACCGCCTCGACCCCGTCGCCGGGCGTATATGGGGGAAACATCAGATGCGAGAGGATGTTTATCTTGCGATGTTTGAGCAGCAGCTCGCCGTCCCTCCCTATCAGGACGGCCGAGTCATACAGCCTATTCCCCTCCTTCTCGACCATCCCTATGCAGATCATAGTGCCATATCTCCGGGCCAGCTCCGCGACCCTATGAAGCTCTCCCCGGGGATGGGATCGGCCAGCTCGTGCGCCTCGGGGTTGACCCATCCGAGCAGGCACGCCTCGGGGAAGCAGGCGATGTCGACCTCGCCCGCCTCTTGAAGGGCGCGTTCGAT
>QNBQ01000036.1 GCA_003645735.1 Candidatus Poribacteria bacterium | reverse complement strand
GAATAGGAGAAATGGCTCCTTGGGGTTGGAGCGGAGGAACTCTATCGCGTCGGCGACGGAGTTGTAGTCGACGTGTTCCTCCACGGACCCATCGAACGGCTCGCACAGGAAGGTGTAGTAACGGGGGTCATCGAGGTCGAACGGGTTCCTCCCGAACGCCCTGCCCCTTCTCCCCCTCACCTGGGTCACGCTTTCGGGGAAGCTGTCGGTCGCCAGCAGGTCGTTTTTCCCCCACCAGATGATCTGATATCCCGCCCTTTTGAGGTATTTGAACAGGTTCGGCTCGTGGGGCCGAAGCAGGTGCCAGAGCGTCCTGTGACCTCTCACATGGGGATACCAGCCCGTCGTGAAGCTGCACCTGGAGGGGGTGCAGACGGTGTGCTGGACGAAGCAGTTTTTGAAAAGGACTCCCTCAGCGGCCAGCCTTCTCATGTTGGGGGTTTGGGAGAGGGGATGGCCGTAAACCCCCAGTGTCTCGGCCCTCATCTCCTCCGGGTTGAAGAGAACAAAGTTCATCGCCATTTCTCCTCTCCACGACAGCTGGCTCCGCAGCTTGAAAAGGCACGCTAAAAATAACACGTGCCTTCAGCGATGTCAAGTTGATCCGCCTGAGGTCAGGACAGGGATTGGGATAACATCCGGCCACCGATTATATCGGCGCTTCAACCCCCCTCGAATGACCCTCTAAGGGGAGATGATTTTCGATCATTTTCACGTCTTCAGGGGAGGACGGAGGTTAATCGGGTTTCAAAGGCGAAAGGAAGACATCTCAACTCATGTCCGAGCTTTGGGATTCACTTACTGGAGGGGCGCAGGGCCCTGCGCCCCTATCTCGTTTATTTTCAAATTACTTCAACACGGACATCTTCCTCACTAGAGTATGCCTGCCGACGCGGAGCTGGTAGACATATACCCCGCTTGCAACCTTCTCCCCTTTCTCGTTCCTTCCATCCCAGCGCGCAGCCCTGTTTTTCCCCGTGTAGCTGCCCGCTTCCATATACCCCAGATCGAGCTCCCTCACCAGCCTCCCTCTAACATCGTATATCCTTATCACGACCTCTCCTCCCTCCGAGAGCCTGAAGGGTATCCATGTCTCCAGATTGAAGGGATTGGGATAGTTCTGCAGAAGCTCCGTTTGTCTCGGGATGAGCTCTACCTTGCCATCTAATAGCTTGACCTCCACACCCTCGTTCAATCTCACCTCCTCCAGCTTCAGCTCGGCGTAATCGAACGCGTCGTTCGTGACCTCAAACTCGATATGAGCCAATGCCTTCGACCCTCCGGCCTTTGATCCAGCGAACGCGAGCTTCAGCCTGTCACCATCGACCTTGCTTTCGAGTTTGAACCCGCTCCTTACCCCTATGAACCTGAGGGCTTCCCCATTAAACTTCAGGCTTATCTCCCCGGAGATTATCCCCTCCGGATCGTCCACAAGTATGGGGACAGAGATCCTCTCGCCCGGCCTCGCTTTGAGGGAGGGGAGGGAGACGGTGCGGGACTTGAGCCTCATCGAAGGCGCTCCCTCCTCCGGCCCGAGCTTATCTATCAGCCCGACGACGAACTGGAGGATTTTGGCGGCATCGTATGCGCTTACCTCGCCATTTCCGCTCACATCCGCCGCTGCAAGCTGCTCATCTGTGAGATCTTCCTTGTCGACGAGATACCTCAGGATCACCGCGGCGTCATAGGCTGTGATGTCTCCGTTTCCCGTCACATCACCAAGGAGCAGATGTCTCGTCCGGACGTGGACGGTTACATCGGGCGAATCGGGTGGGGGCTCCTCGTTTCCGACGTTATCCACGGCAACGCTGTAGAAGGAGTAAGTGTGACCGAACCGACCTGAGAAGGTCGCCGATGTATCGGTCGTCCCCTCCAGCCAGGGTTCGAACTCCCCTCCATCCGTCGAGACATATATGGTGTAACTTCGCACGCCTGAGAGGGCGTCCTCCCCCTCCCATCTCACCTCGAAATTCTCCGTGTAGATCACATCGTCTTCAAACGGAAGCACATGGGAGGAGGGGGGAGTTTTATCGATCGTGTTCACAACCTCAGGTGTATCTATGGGCGGGTTGTAGTCGAAGACTATGGTCGCCTTGTTGCGGATCTGAGTTCCATCGGGCAGATTGGGTTTCGGTAGGACGCTGTATACCACCATCCCTTCGCCCTCAGGAGGGTTGACGTTGGGGGGCAGGTCTATCCCATCGAAGAAGAACCTGAGCAGGCCCGTGTCGGGGTCGAAGGTGATGGATAGCTTCCCACGGTCATAGTTATATGGTGTGTATAACCTGCCGCCCACCTGGATCCCGAGTATCTGAAGCGTGCTCCAATCGAGGTTTGGGTCGAGGTGATCCTCGATCGTTATGTAAGTGGCCTCTGCTGTCGCCTCGGCTTTGTTCTCAAACCGTATGGTGTAGTTGAACGGCCGATCCCCTTTCACATATCCGAACCTCCAGTCGTATCCAGCGGGGGTGACCTGTTTGTCGTTGGGGTCCGCCGAACCGACCACGTGTCCCGGCACTTCCCAAGGGACATCGGCTAACCTTAGCATCGCCTCCGCCGTCGGGCTCCTCTGAAAAACCGGGATCACAAGACCCATGGGGGTGCAGGGCTGATTTCTCCGGTGCACCTCAATACCCCATTTAACCGCTTCTTTGATTATTCCACCATACATGCTACGGACCACTCCCCCTGGAACACCGAATACTTGCGAAAGTTTTGCGTGTCTCACGCCCTCTCTCGCCTCTTCCTCCTCTTCTAAAGAGGCAGGGTATAGATCTCCCACGTAGAAGGTGATGACATGCCTTTCATCATCGTATTCCCAGGTCACGCCGTCTGGGGTGACGACGGTCCCGGGACCGGCGAACAGGAACCTCCTCGTTCCGTCCTCAGGGAAACGCGAATCGTCGAGGTGGACCTCTATTCTGACATCATATGCCGGGCCGGTGCCGACGTTCGTGTAAAATATGGTGAATTCAGAAACGAAGCCCGGTCTTAAACGTTCGCCGAAGATGGTCAGCTCTATTTTCGGTTTGGGTTCCACCACGTAGCTGTCCAAGGACGAGGAGTTGTTCGTGAGGTTCCTCTCCCCTGTGGGGATCGAGATCTCAGCCTCGGCGGTCAGGGTGCCCATAAGTCCCTCCTCAGCGGAGGCGTAGACGAAGAAATCGCTCTCCTCCCATGGGGCGAGCGTTCCTAAATTCCAAGTTATCGTTCGAGAGTCCGCCGAAACGCTCGGCGAAAGCCCGCTTGCGTCCCTGCGATAGGTAAGCCCTTCGGGCAGTCTGAGCTGCAGAACGACGTCCTCAGCCGACACCTGACCCCTGTTTCCGAACCAGAGGTAGTAGCAGACGGTCCCTCCGGGCACTATAGCCGTATCCCCTTGGAGGATGACCCACACATCCGGGCTTCTCCGAAGCTTTCCCATCTCCCCCGGAGCGGATGCCCAGGAGCTGTAATCGACGTAATCGCTCACTTCATCGCCTTCCCCGTCCGGGTTATGAAGCGGCGGGCCATCCGATGGGTCGTGCGGTCCGGAGGGATCGCCCCAGTAGTTGAACCTGGCGTTCACCGTCACGCCCGGGTCCAGGTTCCGAACGCCGTAACCGGAGTTATCGAAGATGTCGTTCTGGAACTCGGCTGATCCGCCGATGAGAGGCAATGCGCCGTTGCGACAGTAGATCCCGACCTCGTTCCCCGTAATGAGACACCCCCGGATAACAGGAGAGGCTCCGTCACAGTAAACCCCATATTTACTCCGGGTTATCATGCACCTTTCGACCGTCAGATCGTCGGTTCCGATTACCGTGAGGCTTCCGTAAGGCGAGGCACCACCGCCGTATCGGATCACGACGTTCCGCAACTCGGAGCCGGTGGATGTGTCCCTGAACTTTATCCCCGCCCAATCCCGTGGCTGTCCCTGTGAGGGGCCATCTCCGTTGGTATCCCCCCCGAACTCGTCGTCCCTGTATGAGGTGAAGATTATCTCGTTCCCTTCATCGCCTATCGCCCGGAGGGTCCCCCTCACCTCAAGCCAGCCCGACTTGAATTTCAATATCGCCCCTGGCTCTATGCTCAAGCTCTTCCCCTCGGGGACATAGGCGCTTCCCCAGGACGGATCTACAAGATAGGAGCTGATGGGAGGTGGCAGATTGGACGGGCTGTAAACGGTCCCTGATATGGGCCCGGCCGTCACGAGAACGACCTCATAGGTATTATGAGAGATGGCATTGAGCTCGTGCGAGAAGTTCATCTCACCCCTGAGGTGAATTGGGTATCCGTTGCCGAAGATATTGCAGTGGGAGATACGGAACTCCGAATCCTCGGCGTAAATCCCCGCTTCCGAGTTGTTGCTTAAGGAGGAGGAGACGATCTGGGCGGAGCTGTCGTAGAGGGCAAGGCCATTCTTCTCGTTATCGAGCATCTGACAACCCGATACGTTCAGGTTCGCCCCGGAGCGCGCTACGATTCCATCACCTCTGTTATGTCTGAATATGGAGCCGGAGATCTGAGGAGAGGTTCCCTCCACGAGAAGCCCGCTCCGTGGGCTCGTTCCCCCTCCATACAGGACAAGAACGTGGTCTAGGACCGAGTTATCCCCGTATATCCTGATCCCTCCCCAATCGCCAGGCTCGCCATGAGAGGGTCCGTCTCCGTTGGTATCTCCGCCGTGCTCATCGTCCTTGTAAGATGTGAAGGTTATGGGCTTATCCTCCGTTCCAACGGCGGTGAGCGATCCGTAGACGCTTAAGCTCACGATCCCCGACTTGAATTTGATCACAACCCCCGACTCCACGTTCAGGGCAGTCCCCTGGGGAACACGGACACCTCTGTGATCTATCCCAACCACATAGGTGTCAAGGGGAGGTGGGAGGTTATCGGGGCCATAGAGGGTGCCAGCTATGGACTCACCCCTGATCTCAACGACGTCGTCATAGGTGTTGCCGCTGATTGTATTGTTACCATCATGGTTTAAAATCACACCTATACCTCTGGACATCTCAAAGCTTAGAGGATACGTGTTTCCTGAGATAGTGTTTCCGTTGAGGGTCAGCTCGGAATCATCTACGTGAACGCCGTTTTTCAGGTTATCATGGATCGAACAGCCCTCCAGAACGACCCGGCTGTTGTCACGCATCCTCAGCCCATCCCCGTTGTTTCTCCTGATCTCAACGTTCCGGAGGGTGAGAAGGCTGTTATCCGATACGAGGCCGTCTGCGGCGCTGAACTCTATCACGCAGTTATCGAAGGTGGTCGTGGTTTGGTCGAGCTGGGTGGAATGATAGTTGCTGAAGACGCTGGCCTGGATATTTCCCCCCAAGGCGCCCGAGCCGCCGTATCTTATGATCACATGATCTAACTGCGATTCGCCTCCCATCGTCTCCCCCAGGAATAGCTTATCCCAATCGCCCGGCTGTCCCCGAGAGGGCCCATCCCCGTTTGTATCGCCTCCGTATTCGTCATCCCTGTAAGATGTGAAGACGATCGGTTTGTCCGATGTCCCCACGGCTCTGAGCGTCCCCGCCACCTTCAACCCGCATCCCTCGTTGAACTTGAAGATAGCACCGGGCTGGATGACCAGCTCCTTGCCATCGGGGACCTCAGGCGAACCGGTGAAGAGATATACCTGAATCGGCTGAGGAAGGGAGTCCGGACCTGGGAAAACGCCGCTTATCCAGTTGACCACCTGCCCTTTCACCTCGATCGCTCCGTCACACTCGTTGCCTGATATGGTATTGGTCCCATCATGTGAAAGCGAAAAAGCACTTCCAATTCCTATGGGAAAAGAGTTATTGGATATGATTGTTCCTCGAAGTGAGACGATTCCGTTTTCGATGTGGATACCATCTTCATCGCTGTCCTGAACGGTGCATCCTATGATATCGGCTCTCGCTTTCTCCACATCGCTTCTTCCGAAGAGGGATATCCCGTTTCGGGAGCTGTCCTTAACGGTGACGCCCTCAATTCGCGCCGAGGCCCTGTCGCAAACGCAGATCCCTTCCCCGGCGCTCCGCTCGACCGTGGAGGAGGAGATGTTCAGCGAGGAGCTGTCTTTAGCGATAAGGTTGGCCTTATAGGTGAAGGGTGTCGAACTCGACCCTCCCCACCTTATGAGGACGTGCTCAAGCTCCGCCTCCCCATCCGATGAGAGACAGATAGCTCCCCAATCGCCCGGCTGCCCCTGGGAGGGCCCATCCCCGTTTGTATCGCCTCCGTATTCGTCGTCCTTAAGGGATGTGAAAACTATGGGGTTATCCTGATCGCCGATCGCTCTGAGGGAGCCCGATACCTCCATGTAGGCGCCCTGGTCGAACTTCACGACCACGCCCGGCTCGATCACCAGATCGCCTCTCACCAGCACCCTTCCCGTCCTTACCACATACGGGCTTCCCGAGACAGTCCATGTCGCCGTGCTATTCAGAGGGACGGTAAGCCCGCTCACATCCGTTTGCGCCTCAAGCCTGATAGGTAGTAAGATGAGGAGAAGGAAGATGAACGATACAGCCATCATATTCGACCTCCTATTCCCTGGAATTTTAGAGGAGATTCACCCCCCTCTCACCCTTTCCCTAATCACTTCAAAATTACCATCTTCCTAACGAACGTCCTCCTGCCTGCCCGAAGCTGATAGATATACACTCCGCTTGAAACTTCCTCTCCTAAACCGTTCCTCCCGTCCCAGCATGCCGCTCTCCCCCTCGTTGTGTAGCTCCCCGCTTCCCTCATCCCTAGCTCAAGCTCCCTTACTAGCCTGCCCATCGAATCGTATATCCTTATCTCAACCTCCGCCCCTTCCGCAAGCTTGAACGGTATCCAGGTCTCCGCGTTGAACGGATTCGGATAGTTCTGCAAAAGCTCCGTCCTGATCGGGATAAGCTCTACCATGCCGTCTGAAAGCTTGACCTTCATCCCTTCGTTCAACCTCACCTTCTCCAGTTTCAAAACAGCGTGATCGGTCGAATCGTCGACAACTTCGAATTCGAGATGGACGAGCTCCCTTGACCTCCTCGGCTTATATCCAGCGAACGCTAGCTTCAGCGTATCCCCTTCAACCTTGCTTTCGAGCTCGAAACCGCTCCTCGCCCCGATGAACCTCAGCGCCTCCCTGTCGAACCGCCCCGTCATCTCCCCTGAGATCACCCCGCTCGGGTTATCCACGAGAACGGGAATCAAAACCCTCTCCCCGAGCCTGGCCTTCAGCGAAGGGATGAAAACGACGCGCGGGGCGGGGTTCATCGAGGGCGCCCCCTCCCCCGGCTTGAGGCTCTCTATCAGCCCTACGACGAACTGAAGTATCCTGGCCGCATCATACGGGCTCACCTCGCCGTTCCCGCTTACATCCGCTGCGGCGAGCTGCTCCTCGGTCAAATTCTCCCTCCTGACAACATACCGGAGTATCTTTGACGCATCATAGGCTGTAATGTTGCCATCACCTGACACGTCGCCGAACAACAGCCCCTTTCCTCTCAGCTCGACCTCCAAAAGCGGTGTCTCCGGATCGTCCGATGGGATTCTGAGAACGGCCTCCTTCGCCCCTGGGCTTTCCGGGTGGAACTCCACCCTCACCTGACGGCTTTCCCCGGGGGGAATCGTTCGGTCGGAGCAATCATCCCGGGCGATCCGGAATTCAGAGGCGTTCGTCCCCGTTATGGAGATCCGTCCGATGTTGAGATCGTTCAGCCCATCGTTTGAAACGACCAGGCTCAGCTCTTTCGCCTCCCCGATGAAGACAGAGCCGAAATCGAGCGTTGAGGGGGAGACAACTATGTTCGGGGCGGAGCGGATGGTCGTCTCTTCGGAGATGGTGTTGTTTTGATCGTTGGGGTCAAGCGAGGTGGTTGCTGGGGTGACAACGGCGGTGTTGAGGAGGACGTCGAGGTTCGGATCGAGGTTTTGGGGAACCTCAACCGTGATGGTCAAAGCGGCCTGCTGGCCGGCCTCCAACCTCGGTATATGCCAGGAGATAGAGTGGGATTGCCGATCGTAACCAGCCGTTCCCGAGGAGGCGGTGGCGTTTGCGAAAACGACCCCATCCGGCAGATCATCCCTGACATCGGCATACTCAACCGGATCAGGCCCGCGGTTCACGACCGTCAGGGTGTAGATCAACCGCCCGCCTCGGATCACCGGATCAGGGGAGTCCTCCTTCGTTATCTCCAGATCGGAGATCGGCGTGGATCTATACTCGTAGGCGCCGATATCGGGAGCGTTGCCCAGCGACCTGGGGATGCCCTCGAGATCAAAGGCCGGTATTCCAAGCCCGCTCATCCCGGCGTCTATGGCCGGGCTGTTCGGTTGGAGGTGATAATCCCCCTCGGTTCCCCAGGCGGGCGATACGAAAAGCGGGTCTCCGTAGATGTTTCCGCTTCCGAGCAGGGAGATGTTCGCTGAGGTGTAGGTGGTATCGCCGTGGGTCAGCACGAAGGCGCTGTTGGGAAGGTAGAAGAGGTTGTGTTCGGCTGTGAAAGAGCTGGCCCGACCGATGAAGATCGGAGAGTTGTTCCCCCTGCCGCAGAGGATGGAGTTCCTCAGGATTACCCTCACCGGTGTGTCGGGATAGTCATACTGCACGTGCATCAGGTAGTTTTCGCCCAGGGCGTCGTCCACCGTGACGTTGACGATCTCAAAAGTTGCGTCGGGTGTCTCGCTCGAGATCACTATCGGCGACCATGGGATGACCGTCGGGTTCCCGTCGCCCCGGCCGTAGATGAGGGTGTTCTCGACCCGGCTTCCGCCACCCCACAGCTTCACCCCATCACACGAGTTGTTAGCTACGATACAGTTGTGGATGTAGGTGTTCCTGGCCTTCGAATCCAGCCCGTCGCCCTTGTTATGTTCGACGACACAATCAGCTATCTCGATAGGGCCGTCCGATGGCTCTATCCCGAACCCGTCCGGCCGCTCGTAGGGATTATTGGGGTTATCCGGAACCCCCTGATAATAGTGGCCGCTATAGGAAAGGCTGCATCCTCGGATGAGGACGCTCCTCCATCCACCCGCCTCCCCCACAGGGCCGCCCACGGCGCCGAAGCCGCAGTATTCGATCCGGCAGCCGAGGATCTGCAGGTCGTCGATGTCCTGAATGTTCACCCCGAATTCATCTAGGTGATGAATGTAGAGATCCTTCAGGACAATGTGGCTCGCAGGGGAGCCGATGATCTCGATCCCGTCCCGGAAGTAACGGGCCTGGCCGCTCGCTTGATCGTCGCTGGTTATCTCAAGATTTTCGATTCGGACGTAGCTGCGTCCTGAAAGATCTATGGCTGTGAGCAGATTATCCCTCCCGACCAAAACTGGTCTGTTCCCCTCCTCACCTTTAATAGTCACCCAGGCGTCGGGCCGGCCGGAGGGCGGGGCGATGATATCGTCCGGATATCGGCTGAGGACGTATCTCCCGCCGAGGATGATGAGGGTGTCGCCCGGCTGAAGCCGCCTTGAGCCGTATCCTGGCGTGGCCCAGGGGCGATCGAGGGTGCCCGGGTTGGAGTCGTCGCCGTTGGGCGAGACGTAATAGACGTTTCCGCCCGGAGGAGGGCCACCTCCCACACCGTTTCCGGTCAAGGTTACCGTGAAGGGCGGCGTTCCGGTGTGTTGAAGGGTCGCCGTCTTCGAACCCGGGGATGTGGGCTGGAAGACGACCGTTACAGATCTGCTCTCGGACGGGTCGAGAGTCGCCCCGGAGCAATTGTCCTGTTGGACAGCGACCTGATCCGCGTCCGCACTCGTTAAGGAATTGTCTCCAAGCGTGACGGGGGAGTTCACCTCGTTCGTGACAGTTATAACT